>NZ_VMMI01000032.1:0-31872 GCF_013277125.1 Streptococcus sp. 4094
AGTTTGGGAATTTACCATTTATTTCATAGTACATATATTTTTCCAAATATATTATTACTATTACACAAGAAACACAACAAGACCTCCACTATATCGAGGAGGCCTTGGATCAGCTAGGTTATTTAGTAAAAGACTAGAAGATTTTCTTCTCCCAATCATCTTCTGTATGGCGAGGGTAGAAAAACTCTGACTTGTCAGGAGCTTCCATCATCTCCATCAGAGGTAGCATATCATAGGCCAGATCCAAGTTTGGAATCTGGTCTTTTTGCACCCAAGAAACTTCTCCAAATCCAAAAGATTGAGATTTATATATAGAATCAGCTATAGCAGACTCTAAAGACTATCCGCTTGATTTTATATTGAAAAGCTTCTCCTTAATTTTTCACAATTTCGTTCCCTTAATTTTACTTTCGAGCAATAAACATACCATATTCTTTAGGAATAATTAACTTACCCTTATGAAAATGCACTTCCAATCTTTTACGAATGACTTTTTCTTCTAGCGAACCTATTTCTGAAATTCCTTTAAAGGATTGGATGTATTTAACTAGATCATCTATGCTAGTTACCTGTAACTCATCATCATAGAGTAATGTATCGACAGAGTTAAAATACCTACTCAGGTACCTTTTACCATTTTGTAAAGTAAACGTTTTATTTTCTAAATCTTGATTAACCTCATCTTTAAATAAATTTGCCAAATAATTTACAACTCCATTTTCACCAAATGTAGCACAGTAAAAAATTCCGCCTGTTTTTAAGACTCTATTCACCTCAGAGAGCGCTTTAGGAATATCATTTACATGATGTAGAAGCATATTAGCAATAACAATATCAAACGTTTCATCCTCAAAAGAAATCTTTTGAATATCCATTATTTCATAGTTAACATTGTCTCTATTTCCAATCACTGACCTCGTTGTTCTCACCATATCTTTAGAAAAATCTGTAATAACCAACTGCTTCATTTTATCTATAGAATCACTATTACTTTTCCACAGTTCTCCTGTACCACATCCCAATTCTAGAACCTTTACTTCATCAGTGATTTGGTAGTTAGAAAATATCCAATTGTTAAATCCTAATTTATTTTTTGAATACTTCTTATGTATGTTTACTCTAATATCAAGATTATCTTGTTTTGCATATTGTTCAATTACTTTATCATACATTTTCTGGTACTTCCTTTCATATCTTAAGATTATACCATAAAATAAAACAATCTCCGATTTCAGAATGGAAGGTGGAGATTGTTCAAAATATAGATAGAAAAGAATAATAAGAAATTTAGAGATATTCAGTTGACTTACACCACCATACTTAGCCTATATTTCAGTACCGTACTTTAAAAGATAACACCTATCAACTAATCATAGAACTAAAAAATTTCTTTCTCCCAATCGTCTTCTGTACGGCGAGGGTAGAAAAATTCAGATTTGTCCGGAGCTTCCATCATCTCCATCAAGGGTAACATATCATAGGCCAGATCCAAGTTTGGAATCTGGTCTTTTTGCACCCAAGAAACTTCTCCTTCATCTGAAGAGCGAAGGGTACCAGAGAACTCAGTCGCCTTATAACAAACGACAATATAGCGCCCACCTGTATCTAGTGGCCAATTTTTAATGCCGACAAGTTGAGGATTTTGGATAGTCAACCCTGTTTCTTCATAAATTTCACGAATGACAGACTCTGCGAAAGACTCGCCATTTTCTACATGGCCTCCTGGAAAGGCATAGCCTGACCAGCGATTGGTTTCAGGAGAGCGATACTGCATCACCACGCGCTGGGTTTCGAGGTCTTCAATCAGACAAATATTTGTTAAAATCGTTAATTGGGAACGGGACATAAATTTACTCGCTTTCTAATGTTTAAAACATATATTTATAGTATTTTATTTTGGATTTCATGATAAAAGCAAGTCAGAATATTAATGTATTCATCATAATTTTAAATACAAATTTTCGCTTCTTCAATTCTTTAATCAGTAGCTATTAAATCTTTTTTAGTTCTTCTAACTCTTCTAAATTAATATTATATTCTTTATAAACTTTACTTTTTAAATATTCTTCTATTCTAGAAAGCATTTTATTAATCATATTAAGAGATTCAAATTTTTGACCAGTATACATTGTCATTGTAATTCCTATGAGAGGGAACACAGTTATTATATAAGTTAAAATATCAAAATTACACTTATTGCCTATATAAATAAATAATAGAACTATTAAAATCAAAACTATTGTTGTTAATCTTCTTATGAACTTAATACTTCCTGCGACCTTTTTATCAGCATTATCTTTTCTAGCCTCTATATCATTAATTCTTTTTTGAACCTGTATTTTTTTCTCATTAGAAATTCTAATAATTTCTTTCTTACTGTTCTCCACCTCTTTCTCGGCACGCTTTTTCTCTTCAACTACCTTTTGTCTATCTAATTCTCTAACCTTATTATCATATTCCAATTTTTTTACTTTCTTTTCTAATCTCTCCTTTCCGGACTTATATATTTCTAATCCATTTGGATTAATAATATCATCAATGTTATTTAATTGATCCCGATCTATATCCTCCGGTTTCATCATTTTTTTACGCAGTTCAATAATATTCTCATTTAAGTCGTCTTCTGACAACTCTCCTTTTTTATAACTTTCTTTTACTTTATCATATTGTTTAGCAACTGTTTGAGTTAAAATATTAGATAATACCAATCTAGACTTTTCTAATATATTAAACGTCGAAGGCAAATACTCCGAACCAAATCCTTTATTCAAATCAAACCATAAGCGATTAGTTAATGATGACATACTGATTGCGAGAGGAGCATTAAAATCTTCATTCTCTTTATTAAAATCATTAGCCATTTGTAAAATTTTTCCAACTTCAGTGATGACTAGATGCTTTGATTCTTTCAAAGATAAATTTTCAGAATTAATATCATCCTTCTTTCTTAAAATATTTGTATAGTTTAAGTGTTTTAAGTATTTTTCCTTATTCTCAGTAGCTAAACCATACTTCTCTACAATTTTTTGACTCTCAATATTAAAATTATGATACTCTGGAGAATAATAGTTTAATGAATCGGCTTCTGAAATAGAATATCGCTTCAATATATTTGTAAATCTTGAACGTTTGTTTACCACATCAGCTGGAGTTGAACAATCTCTTACAATCTCATCCATTGCAACATTTCCAATATCAACAATTTTATTACCTTTTACTATTTCTTCTGCAGTTCCGAAGAAATGGTCTATATCTTCGCTAACTTCTTTATAATACCGTATTGAAATAATTCGTTTGTTATTTTTTTGATTCATTTCATTAATTAATTGAAACATATCATTAGCTAATTTCTGGAAGAAAATACCATTGTACCCAGCTAAATGAAATAATATTTCCGTTTCAACATATAAATTAATGTTATTTTTCCATGTTAATTTACTAATATCACTAGTATAATTAATTCCTGAGAACAGAACGGCTCCTTCTTTTATTTGATTAATATTTTTAAGAAAATTTACATCTGTATCATTTTCAATAATAAACTTACTAATAATACTTGAATAGTCTCCATTAAACGAATCATCTAACAAAAAAGAAGTGAATTCTCTTGTTAACTTTTCCTCACTTATTTCTTGATCCTTATCTTTCTCATTCTTAACATATTTTATAAGACTTGACATCAATGCACGACTTTTCAAATCATATTCTTCTAATTCTTCTTTAATTTCACTATCCAAAGAGATATTCTCTCTGCTAACTAAAAATTGTCCATCTTTTTTGGATACAAATTCTATTCTTTTGATAGACGATTGGATAACATAGCTAGGAATATTAAATCCGAAATTTTCGTTTAATAATGATGATATTTTTTCAACATTAAAACTATTCAATTCATTGCTCAATATAACGTGTTCGATGAACCTTGATATTACAAAATATGTATCTTTTTTTCCATCATTGTATAACTGACGATACGTAGCATAAGATGCTAGTTTATTAACTTGACTAATCATTTCTAATCTCCTATTTTATTAATATTTCAGACCTTAATCCAACGCCTTGACTTCCAGCATCATATCTCGAATCTGAGCTGCTAGTTCAAAGTCAAGCACTTCGACGGCTTCTTGCATTTGTTTTTCGAGTTTCTTAACTAGTTCTTTGCGCTCTTGTTTGTTGAGGCTGTTGATGTCGACTTCCTTGTCCTCTTCCTTGGCAACTGCCTTAGTCACGGCAATCAAGTCACGAATTTCTTTCTTAATGGTTTGTGGCACGATACCATGTTCTTCATTATAGGCCATCTGGATTTTGCGACGGCGGGCCGTTTCATCGATGGCACGTTGCATAGACTGAGTCATCGTGTCCGCATACATGATGACATGGCCTTCACTGTTACGGGCAGCACGTCCAATGGTCTGGATAAGGCCACGTTCATTACGAAGGAAACCTTCCTTGTCAGCATCGAGAATCGCTACGAGGCTCACTTCAGGAACGTCAATTCCTTCACGGAGCAGGTTGATTCCGACCAAGACATCAAAGACACCCAAGCGTAGGTCACGAATTATCTCCGTCCGTTCCAAGGTCTTAATATCCGAGTGCATGTACTTGACCTTGATGCCCATTTCCTTAAAGTAGTCGGTCAAATCTTCTGCCATTTTCTTGGTCAAGGTTGTAATAAAGGTACGTTCGTTCTTTTCAACACGGGCATTGATTTCACCTAAGAGGTCATCAATCTGTCCCATTGTCGGACGTACTTCCACCTCAGGATCCAATAGCCCTGTCGGACGAATGATTTGCTCAATCACTGTCTCAGTCTGTTCATTTTCATAGTCACCAGGTGTCGCTGATACGTAAACAATCTGATGGACATGACTCTCAAACTCCTCCCGACGGAGAGGACGATTGTCCAGAGCAGACGGCAAGCGGAAACCATAATTCACCAGCATTTCCTTACGAGAACGGTCTCCATTGTACATGCCTTTGATTTGTCCCATGGTCATGTGGCTCTCATCAATCATGATTAAGAAATCATCTGGGAAGAAATCTAAGAGCGTATAAGGAGGCTCACCCTCACTACGTCCATCCATGTGGCGTGAATAGTTTTCAACCCCGTTGGTGTAGCCCATCTCACGCAGCATTTCGATATCGTACTCTGTCCGTTGTTTCAAGCGCTGGGCTTCAAGCAATTTGCCTTCCTTTTCAAAGACAGCTAGTTGCTCTTCTAATTCTGCTTGAATCTTGGCAATGGCAACTTCCATGTGGTCGTCATTGGTCACAAAGTGAGTCGCAGGGAAAATCGCTAAATGATCCACTTCTCCCAAGACCTGACCAGTCAGGGCCTCAACTTCACGAATACGGTCAATTTCGTCTCCAAAGAATTCTACTCGAAAAGCGTGTTCATCACGGGAAGCTGGGAAAATCTCTACCACATCCCCACGAACTCGAAATCTTCCCCGTTGGAAATCAATATCATTGCGTTCAAACTGGATATCAACCAAGTCATTTAAGAGTTTATCACGAGAAATTTCAAGACCTGGACGGAGACTAACGACACTATCAGCGTATTCCTTGGGCGAACCCAAACCATAGATACAAGAGACTGAGGCCACTACAATAACATCATTACGCTCCAGAAGAGCTGAGGTAGCTGAGTGGCGTAGCTTATCAATCTCATCGTTGACAGAACTGTCCTTCTCAATGTAAGTATCGCTAGAAGGTACATAGGCTTCTGGTTGGTAATAATCATAGTAAGATACAAAGTACTCAACAGCATTTTCAGGGAAAAATTCCTTAAACTCCCCATAGAGCTGACCAGCTAGAGTCTTATTGTGGGCAATTACCAGAGTGGGTTTATTGACTTTGGAAATGACCTGACTCATGGTATAGGTCTTCCCTGTTCCAGTCGCCCCCATCAGAATTTGAGCTTTTTCTCCCCCCTCGATATTATCAACCAACTGCTCGATAGCTTGGGGTTGATCTCCTGATGCTTGGTACTTTGATACTAGTTTAAATTGATTGTCTGTAATGCGATTAATCATAAGAATCCTCTCTCGATGTGCTATTCCTATTTTAGCATACTTACAGTATTTTCACGAAGAAAAGGACGGACCGAAGTCACATCCTTTCATTTTCTTTCTTTAATTGATGAGCGAGATAAAGAATCAGCACAAACAAAATAATACTGGACACGATGGAACCCTCAATACCAAAAGACCCACCAGATAGCCAGTCTTGATTGCCTTGTGGAGTAAATTTCATGATTGAGGTTCCTGAAGACTGACCACTAACTAATACTCCAAAGAGGTTTCCCTGTGCGAAATTCCAAGCTCCATGAATACCACCTATACCCCATATAGTATCTGTTTTAAGAAGATATAGGGACATGGCAACTCCGAATAAAAAGAGATCAATTGCAGATAAGAAAGTTATGCCTGGATTTCCTAAATGAAGTAAGGTAAAGAGACTACTAGATATGATAATAGCGACTTTAAGATTAGTTCTCTTAGCCAATTGTGGAATCAGCCAAGCACGAGTAACCAATTCTTCTGCCGTTCCTTGTAAAATCCAAAAAGGTATTGTAAATAAAGTAAAAGCTAGCGAATAAGTATCCAAGTGAATGGAGTCAAATTGATACTGCCCCAACACTACTAGTCCAGCCAAAGCAAGTATAAAGAGGGATAGACCAAGACCGTATCCTTTAAATAAGGCACTTAAAAAATTTTCTTTATAGAATCCCAAGGTTCGAATCGGTCTTTTCTCTACTTTTCTAGTCCATCTAAACACAGTTAAGATGATAAAACCAAAGGACAATAATTCAAATATTAAATGGATGTCACTTGTTTTATCAGATAAATTCTGAAATAACATTTGAAGGAAATCTGCAATTCTTTGACCACCCATACCAAGATTGCTAAATAGCCCGATCAATGCTAAAAAACTAAGGCCAAAAAATAGAGAAGATATGAACTCAGATATATAGACGAAAAATAGAGCTAACAAGGGGCTTGTGTAAATGTTTAAACTCATTTTAGAAGTTTCAAAGTCTTTTAAGATTCTTTTGTCTTTCATAACTTTATCCTCTTTTACTATATGATATACCTTTATTATAGCACTTCTATTGTGTGATTCAAGACAAAACAAGAATTATGGATGTTATATTTTCTAACACAGAAATATAAAAATTTGCCTTTTTTTACTTTTTCTGATATAATGGGAAAATATTCGGAAAAGGAGACTAAAAATGAAGAAAAAATTTCTAGCATTTTTGCTAATTTTATTCCCAATTTTCTCATTAGGTATTGCCAAAGCTGAAACGATTAAGATTGTTTCTGATACCGCCTATGCACCTTTTGAGTTTAAAGATTCAGATCAAACTTATAAAGGAATTGATGTTGACATTATCAACAAAGTCGCTGAGATTAAAGGGTGGAACATTCAGATGTCTTATCCCGGATTTGACGCAGCGGTCAATGCGGTTCAAGCTGGTCAAGCTGACGCTATCATGGCAGGGATGACAAAGACGAAAGAACGTGAAAAAGTTTTCACCATGTCTGATACTTACTATGATACAAAAGTTGTCATTGCAACTACAAAGGCACACAATATTAGCAAGTACGACCAATTAACTGGCAAAACCGTTGGTGTTAAAAACGGAACTGCTGCTCAACGTTTTCTTGAAACAATCAAAGATAAATACGGTTTTACTATTAAAACATTTGACACTAGTGATTTGATGAACAACAGCTTGAGTGCTGGTGCCATCGATGCCATGATGGATGACAAACCTGTTATCGAGTATGCCATTAACCAAGGGCAAGACCTCCATATTGAAATGGATGGTGAAGCTGTAGGTAGCTTTGCTTTCGGTGTTAAAAAAGGTAGCAAATACGAGCACCTAGTTACTGAATTTAACCAAGCCTTGGCTAAAATGAAAAAAGATGGTAGTCTTGATAAAATCATCAAGAAATGGACTGCGTCATCATCTTCAGCAGTACCAACTACAACTACTCTTGCAGGCTTAAAAGCTATTCCTGTTAAAGCTAAATACATCATTGCCAGCGATTCTTCTTTTGCACCTTTTGTTTTCCAAAACTCAAGCAATCAGTACACTGGTATTGATATGGAATTGATCAAAGCAATCGCTAAAGACCAAGGTTTTGAAATTGAAATCACCAACCCTGGTTTCGATGCTGCTATCAGTGCTGTCCAAGCTGGTCAAGCAGATGGTATCATTGCTGGTATGTCTGTCACAGATGCTCGTAAGGCAACTTTTGACTTCTCAGAATCATACTACACAGCCAATACTATCCTTGGTGTCAAAGAATCAAGTACCATTGCTTCTTATGAAGATTTGAAAGGGAAGACAGTCGGTGTTAAAAACGGAACTGCTTCTCAAACCTTCCTAACTGAAAATCAAAGCAAATACGGCTACAAAATCAAAACCTTCGCTGATGGTTCTTCAATGTATGACAGTTTAAACACTGGTGCCATTGATGCCGTTATGGATGATGAACCTGTTCTCAAATATTCTATCAGCCAAGGACAAAAATTGAAAACACCAATCGCTGGAACTCCAATCGGTGAAACAGCCTTTGCTGTAAAAAAAGGAGCAAATCCAGAATTGATTGAAATGTTCAATAACGGACTTGCTAACCTTAAAGCAAACGGTGAATTCCAAAAGATTCTTGACAAATACCTAGCTAGTGAGTCTTCAACTGCTTCAACAAGTACTGTTGACGAAACAACTATCTGGGGCTTGCTTCAAAACAACTACAAACAACTCCTTAGCGGTCTTGGTATCACTCTTGCTCTAGCCCTTATCTCATTTGCTATTGCTATTGTCATTGGGATTATCTTCGGTATGTTTAGCGTTAGCCCCTACAAATCTCTTCGTGTGATTTCTGAGATTTTCGTTGACGTTATCCGTGGTATTCCATTGATGATTCTTGCAGCCTTCATCTTCTGGGGTATTCCAAACTTCATCGAGTCCATCACAGGCCAACAAAGCCCAATTAACGACTTTGTAGCTGGTACTATTGCCCTATCCCTCAATGCAGCTGCTTATATCGCTGAAATTGTTCGTGGTGGTATTCAAGCCGTTCCAGTTGGCCAAATGGAAGCCAGTCGAAGCTTGGGTATCTCTTATGGAAAAACTATGCGTAAGATTATCTTGCCACAAGCAACTAAATTGATGTTGCCAAACTTTGTTAACCAATTCGTTATCGCACTTAAAGATACAACCATCGTATCTGCTATCGGTTTGGTTGAACTCTTCCAAACTGGTAAGATTATCATTGCCCGTAACTACCAAAGTTTCAAGATGTATGCAATCCTTGCTATCTTCTATCTTGTAATTATCACACTTTTGACTAAACTAGCGAAACGCTTAGAAAAGAGGATTCGTTAATGGCAAAATTAAAAATTGATGTAAATGATTTACACAAAAGCTACGGAAAAAATGAAGTTTTAAAAGGAATTACGACCAAGTTCTATGAAGGAGATGTTGTTTGTATCATTGGTCCTTCAGGTTCTGGTAAGTCAACTTTCCTTCGTAGCCTAAATCTTTTGGAAGAAGTTACTAGCGGTCACATCACTGTGAACGGTTATGACTTAACTGAAAAAACAACCAACGTTGACCACGTCCGTGAAAATATCGGAATGGTGTTCCAACACTTCAATCTCTTCCCACACATGTCTGTATTGGACAACATCACCTTTGCTCCTATTGAGCACAAGTTGATGACTAAGGAAGAAGCTGAAAAATTGGGAATGGAGTTGCTTGAAAAGGTTGGACTAGCAGATAAGGCTAAGGCCTGTCCAGATAGCCTGTCAGGTGGTCAAAAACAACGTGTGGCCATCGCTCGTGGACTAGCAATGAATCCAGACATCATGCTCTTTGATGAACCAACTTCTGCCCTTGATCCTGAAATGGTCGGAGACGTACTAAACGTTATGAAGGAATTGGCTAAACAAGGCATGACCATGATTATCGTAACCCATGAGATGGGATTTGCCCGTCAGGTTGCCAACCGTGTTATCTTTACTGCGGACGGTGAATTCCTTGAAGATGGGACACCTGATCAAATCTTTGATAACCCTCAGCACCCTCGTCTGAAAGATTTCTTGGACAAGGTCTTAAACGTCTAAACGCAAACTGTAAGGATTTCCTTGCAGTTTTTTTCTACCTCGTATTGGAATTTTTGATTTTTCGGAAAATTATGTTAGAATTAAGTTTATGAAATGAGGTTTCCTCATACCTAGCAAGACTAGGAATAAAAATAGAAATTAGGTAGCTAGATGTCATCTAAGGTTATTGTTACAATTTTCGGTGCGAGTGGAGACCTGGCTAAACGCAAGCTCTACCCTTCCCTATTTAGACTATATAAATCCGGCAATCTTTCCAAACATTTTGCCGTTATTGGAACTGCCCGTCGTCCTTGGAGCAAGGAATATTTTGAATCTGTTGTCGTCGAATCGATCCTTGATTTGGCAGATAGTACCGAACAGGCTCAAGAGTTCGCTAGCCACTTCTACTATCAAAGTCATGATGTCAATGATACAGAACACTATATTGCTCTACGTCAATTGCAGGCTGAACTAAATGACAAGTACCAAGCTGAACACAACAAGCTCTTCTTCTTATCTATGGCGCCTCAATTCTTTGGAACCATTGCCAAACACCTTAAGTCTGAAAATATCGTAGATGGAAAAGGTTTTGAACGTTTAATCGTTGAAAAACCATTTGGTACAGATTACGCAACTGCAAGCAAGTTAAATGACGAGCTCCTAGCAACATTTGACGAAGAACAAATTTTCCGTATCGACCATTATCTTGGTAAGGAAATGATCCAAAGTATCTTTGCAGTTCGCTTTGCCAACCTGATTTTTGAAAACGTTTGGAACAAGGACTTTATCGACAATGTTCAAATTACCTTTGCTGAGCGCTTAGGTGTGGAAGAACGTGGTGGCTATTATGACCAATCTGGTGCCCTCCGCGACATGGTACAGAACCATACTTTGCAACTTCTTTCTCTCCTTGCTATGGACAAACCAGCCAGCTTCACAAAAGATGAGATCCGTGCTGAAAAGATTAAGGTCTTTAAAAACCTCTATCATCCAACAGATGAAGAACTTAAAGAACACTTTATCCGTGGTCAATATCGTTCTGGTAAGATTGATGGCATGAAATACATCTCTTATCGTAGCGAGCCAAATGTGAATCCAGAATCTACAACTGAAACCTTCGCATCTGGTGCCTTCTTTGTTGACAGTGATCGTTTCCGCGGTGTTCCTTTCTTCTTCCGTACTGGTAAACGTCTGACCGAAAAAGGAACTCACGTCAACATCGTCTTTAAACAAATGGACTCTATCTTTGGAGAACCACTTGCTCCAAACATTTTGACCATCTATATCCAACCAACAGAAGGCTTCTCTCTTAGCCTAAATGGGAAGCAAGTAGGAGAAGAATTTAACTTGGCTCCTAACTCACTTGATTACCGTACAGATGCGACCGCAACTGGTGCTTCTCCAGAACCATACGAGAAATTGATTTATGATGTCCTAAATAACAACTCAACTAACTTTAGCCACTGGGATGAAGTAGGTGCGTCATGGAAATTGATTGACCGTATCGAAGAGCTCTGGGCTGAAAATGGTGCCCCACTTCATGATTATAAAGCTGGAAGCATGGGACCTCAAGCCAGCTTTGACTTACTTGAAAAATTCGATGCCAAATGGACTTGGCAACCAGATATCGCCTATCGTCAAGATGGTCGTTTAGAATAAAAAAATCCTGCAAGTTTGTACCTTGCAGGATTTTTGCTTCTGATTAGATTAAGCCTTCCAAGAGACCCTTCATAAAGTTTTCTGAGTTAAACTCTCCAATATCATCGATTTTTTCACCAAAACCAATCAATTTTACAGGAATATTGAGTTCTTCACGAATGGCTAGAACCACACCACCTCGAGCAGTTCCATCAATCTTAGTCAAGACGATTCCTGTCAAAGGGGTGATTTTTGAAAATTCTTTAGCCTGTACCAAGGCATTTTGACCTGTTGATGCATCAAGTGCTAAGAAGGTTTCATGAGGCGCTTCTGGCACAACACGTTTGATGATACGACCAATCTTTTCTAGCTCGGCCATAAGGTTATCCTTATTTTGCAAACGACCTGCAGTATCGATCATGAGAATATCGATACCTTCAGCCACGGCACGTTCCATACCATCAAAGACCACGCTGGCTGGATCAGCTTTTTCAGGTCCAGTCACAACTGGAACGTCCACACGACGGCCCCATTCAGCAAGCTGGGCTACTGCCCCTGCACGGAAGGTATCTGCCGCAACCAACATGACCTTCTTACCAGCTTGTTTATAGCGGTGGGCTAGTTTCCCGATAGAAGTTGTTTTCCCAACACCATTGACCCCGACAAAGAGCATGACTGTCAAGCCATCTTGGAAGTGGATACTTTCATCGTAGTTGCCATCCTTTTCATAAAGCTCAACCAATTTCTCAATAATGACACGGCGTAGTGCGTCAGGTTTCTTGGCATTTTCAAGCTTGACTTCGTAGCGTAGTTCCTCAGTTAAATTAGAAGCCACCTGGACACCAACGTCACTCATGATCAGCAGTTCTTCCAATTCCTCGAAGAATTCTTCGTCAACAGAACGGAAGTTGGCAAAGAAGGCATTCAAGCGAGCACCGAAGCCTGTACGAGTTTTCTTAAGACTACGGTCATATTTTTCCTGAACAGTTTCTTCTACCTTAGGCGTTTCTGCTTCAAGCACTTTAGAACTATTTTCTTCTACAGTTCCTTCATGCTCAAGCTTCTCTTCCTCTGGGACTTCTTCTGAGTTTGGAAATTCTTCTATTACTTCTTGAGAAACTTCTACAGTTGGCTCTGAATCCAGACTTTCTTCAACTGTGTCTTGATTTTCCTCTTCTTGGATCACAGCTTCTTCAGAACTTTCAACTTCTGCTACTTCTTGAGAAACTTCCTCAGCTTCTGTATCTTCAGACAAATCAAGATTTTCCAGAGCTTCTTTTACAACTTCTTCGATTTTAGGTTCTTCTTTTTTTCCGAATAGACGGTCAAATAATCCCATATCTTAGTTCTCCTTTAGCACATATTCTTCGATAGCCCAGGCGACAGCCTCTTCATCATTGGTCATTGGCGTCACTACATTTGCGACTGCCTTGACTTCAGGAACAGCATTTTTCATGGCAACACCGAGCCCTGCCCATTCAATCATAGAAAGGTCATTGGCCTCGTCACCACATGCCATAACTTGGTTTTGGTCGATTCCAAGATGGTTGATTAGTTTTGCTAAACCTGTTGCTTTATGAACATTCTTTGGTGACCACTCTAGCAACATTTCACGTGATTTAAAGATTTCATATTGGTCAAACAATTCTGGAGAAATCTTCTGAATGGCTGCATCCAAGGGTTCTTGAGCAAAGGCAGTCACGCATTTATTGTAGGTCATCTGACTAGACAAGTCTTCAAAGTCCACTGGAACAAAGGTCAAAGCTGGATTGAATTTGGCATAAAGACTTTCTTGGTCAGATTGGATTTGATAAACAGTTCCTTCTGAGATGGCATCAAGGGGCAGTGATAATTTCTCTGTTTCCTCATACAAGCGTGCCACATCATCATATGAAAAAACTGTCTTATCAAGGATTTCACCTGTATTTTTCTGAACTAATCCACCATTAAAGGTAATCGTATACTCATCTTCCTGACCGTCAGTCCCTAGCTCATGGAGAAAGAAATCCATAGCTTTTAAGGGACGACCAGTGGTCAATACGACCTTGATACCACGGTCACGCGCAGCTTTCAGGGTTGCCTTGGTACGATCCGTCAGCCTTTTATCAGTAGTCAGCAAGGTTCCATCCAAGTCCAATGCAATCAATTTTATATCTGCCATTATAAACCCTCCATATAAGCTATAACCGACTGGTCCTTATGGTGACCAATCACTGTCTCTGCTAATTCTAAAATTTCAGGTCGTGCATTTTCAGGAGCTACAGGATGTCCCACAACCTGCATCATATGCAAGTCATTTAGATTGTCTCCAAAAGCCATAACCTGATCCATTGTGATACCAAGTTTTTTAGCTAATTCAACAATAGCCACACCCTTATCGACATAGTCCAGAACAATATCAATGGATTCAAAGCCAGTTGTCATAGCCTTAACACCAGCCACGTTTTCGTTTACCCAAGCCTCACCAGCTTCTAGCGTTTCTTCTGTGAAGTTGGTTGTAAATTTGAAAATGTCATCTGTGATATCTTCTAAACTCGCTACTTTTTGGATATTTTCATTATAGTGCCGGCTCTCTTTCAAATAGGTCTCATCAACCGTATCTAGCACATAAGAGCCCTTCTTACCCGTCAAGAGCAGTTTATTGATATCTACATAAGGTGACGTTTTCAGCTTTTCAAAAGTCGCCAGATAAAACTCACGAGACATGGTCACTTCATACAAGTCTTGACCTCGATATTCTACCAAACTACCATTTTCCGCAATGAAAATAATATCATCACGAACATCAGCAAATAATTTTTCTAGAGATAGAAATCCGCGCCCCGAAGCCACTGCAAAGTAAATCCCTTTTTCCTTATAGGAAACCAAGAGAGACTTGAGGCGGTCCATATCAAAGCGTCCATTCTCATCTAGGAAGGTTCCGTCCATATCTGTTGCTACTAGTTTAATTGTCATCCTTCAATACTTTCTAAATCTTTTAACTTAACCGAAACAATTTTTGAGACACCTGATTCTTGCATGGTCACTCCATAGATAGAATCAGCTGCTGCCATGGTTCCCTTACGGTGGGTTACGACGATAAACTGGCTGTCCTTGTCAAATCGATTGAGGTAATCCCCAAAACGTTTAACATTGGCTTCATCCAGCGCGGCTTCCACCTCATCCAAGATGACAAATGGGATAGTCTTAACTCGAATGATAGAGAAAAGCAAAGCTAGAGCCGACAGGGCTTTTTCCCCACCACTCATAAGGTTGAGAGACTGGATTTTCTTACCTGGTGGTTGGACAGAAATCTCAACCCCAGCTGTCAGCAAGTCTCCCTCAGTCAAGATTAAGTCTGCCTGACCTCCTCCAAACATCTGTTTGAAGGTCACTTTAAAGGACTCACGAATAGCTTCAAAGGTTGATTTAAAGCGTTCCTTGACCTCGTCATTCATCTCTGTAATGGTCTCAAGGAGCAGGTTTTTCGCTGACAAAATGTCATCTCGCTGGCTATTGAGGAAATCCAGACGATTGTGAACTTCTTCATACTGGTCAATAGCTTCCAAGTTGACAGGACCCAGCGAGCGAATAGCCTTCTCTAAATCCTTAACCTCTTGCTCTGCCAGATTGAGATTTTCCAACTCATGTGCTTTTTCTAGAGCTTCAGTATAACTAATCTGGTACTGGTCTGTTAATTGACTTTGTAAATGGCGCAAGCGCTCGCTGACCTTTTCTTTCTTGGCTTCAGCACGTGTTTGCTTGCGAATCCACTCCTCATTCTGTTGGCGAGCCTGATCCAAATGACTAGCAATATCATCCAATTGACCTTCAATATCATCCAACTCAAACTGCTTGCGAATCAAACCTTGTTGGATATTTGTTTTCTGCATTTTGGCTTCTTCTGCCTGTTGACTGAGCAATTCTGTATCAACCTTCTCAAGATTATCAACCTTTTCTTGAAGAAGGCGCTGGATTTCTTCTTGTTCGATATTCAAATTATCCAATTCCTTGCCTAAACGTTCAATATCCGCAACTTCATAACGTTTTTGTCCTTGCAGTTCAGTCTTAAGCAAGCGAGCCTGCGCTAGCTCTTCCTGCAAGTTTTGATAGCGTTCTTGGATGGCGTTTTTGTTAGACTTAATCTCTTCAATCTCAGCTTCCAGATTTTGCTTGTCACTGGCAATAGTAGCAAGGCGTGCTTGGCATTTTTCCTTGTCTGCTTGCCAATCTCCGTCAGAAAGACAATCTAATTCCTCTTCTTGGAGTTTCCAAAGAGTTTCTAGTTCTTCAACTTGCTGACTGGTCTGCTGATAAGCGAGGGACAAGCCTTGCTCCTGAATACGTGCCTGTTCTCCCTGAGATTTAATACCTTCTAATCTTTCTGTCAATCTAGCCATCTGGTCTTGTAAGGTCTTCAAAGCCACTTCTTCTGAACGAAGACTTGCTTCCTCTTCAGCAATTTCTTTTTGTAATTGCTCCAGTTCTGGCTTGATGAAGATGCTGTTGTTCTGACGATTGGCTCCACCTGCATAGGAACCACCTGTACGCAGCTCTGTCCCATCAAGGGTTACCATACGAACTTGATAACGAACCTGGCGCGCTGCTGCACGCGCGTGTTCTACGGTATCAAAGATAGCCGTCGTAGCTAGCAAGTTCTTGAAAATGGCTTCCAGTCTCGTATCGAAAGTCACCAACTCATCTGCCATCCCAAGGAAACCTAGGCTTGCAGCGATAGCATCTTGATTCTGACTTGAAATCGTACGCGCCTTGATCGTCGTCAACGGAAGGAAGGTTGCACGACCGGCTCTGTTTCGTTTAAGGAAATCAATGGCCTTGGTTGCCGCGTTCTCATCTTCTACGATGATATGCTGACTGCTGGCTCCGAGCGCAATTTCCAAGGCAGTTTGATAATGCACATCAAAGGTCAGGTGCTCACTGACTGCCCCAATAATCCCACCAAGGCGGGCTTTTTCTTGGAGAACAGTCTTAACACCTGCATAAAAGTTACTATGATTTTTCAGGATATTTTCCAAGCTTTGGGCTCTAGCCTGTTTGTTCTTGAGATTATCCAGACGGTCAAAGAGTTGACTTTGTTGAACTTGATAGGAAGTTCTCTGTTCCTCTTGCTCCTTGGCACAGACCTGGTAGTCTGCCAATAATTTCTGAACCTGCTCCTTGGCAGTTTCAAGCTCCGCCTTTTGCTGCCTAGCTTTCTCTTTAGCTGTAGCCAGCTGTTCTTTGAGTTTTTGTAGTTGATCTGCTTGTTTTTGAGAAAGCTGACGACTATTTTCCAACTCATTCTCGATGCGGGTCAGTTGGTTTGAGACATCCGCTTCTTCTTGTAAAAGAGCTACAAAGCGTTCACGTAAGAGCTCAATCATCTGGTCAGGATCATCTGAAAAAGCTAGTAATTCAGCTTCTAAACGATTGAGTTTTTGATTATTTTGAATTAGATTGTGTTCTAATTGTCCCAAGTTCGCTTCTTTTTCAGCCTTTTCCTGATTTAGAGCCTTTCTCTTATCCTCCAAAGCAGCCAAACGGGCTTGTGCTTCCTGTTGATTGAGGGCTACTTGCTCAGATTCTAATTTCGATAGGGCTAATTTTCTCTCTAAATCACTAATCAGACTAGTCAAGTCCATCAAACTGCCCTGATCTTTGGCCATTTCAGCCTGTAAATCTTGGCGGTGCTTTTTGAGATTCTGATTTTCTTCTTCTAATTTTTCACGCTTTTGGTAATAACTTGTCAAAAGTTCCTGAACTTGTGCCAACTCTTCTTCTGTCAACTCTAGTTCAACCTTATTTTCCTTGATTTGAGCAACCAGCACGTCTAAATAAATAGCTTTACGTTGGCCTTCCAAGTCTAGAAACTTACGAGCATTTTCAGCTTGCTTCTCAAGAGGCTTGATTTGATTGTCCAACTCATAGATAATATCCTCTAAGCGGTCTAGATTATCCTGAGTTTGCTGCAGTTTACTCTCAGTTTCTTTTCTGCGAGTCTTGTATTTCAAAACTCCAGCAGCTTCTTCAAAAATAGCTCTGCGTTCTTCAGGCTTGGAGTTGAAAATCTCCTCAACCTTCCCTTGGGAAATGATAGAGAAGGAATCTCGTCCCAAACCTGTATCCAAGAAAAGGTCATGAATATCACGCAGACGGACTTTCTTGCCGTCAATCTTGTATTCGCTATCTCCACTACGGTAGATATGACGTTCTACCCTGATTTTTTGACCAGCGTCCTTGATAAATCCGTCATGATTATCCAAAGTCACAACTACAGAAGCATAATTGAGCGGTTTGCGACTTTCTGTTCCAGCAAAGATGACATCCGGCATCTTGCCGCCACGGAGACTCTTAACACTTGACTCCCCCAAGGCCCAACGCAGACTTTCTGTAATATTTGACTTTCCAGATCCATTGGGTCCAACAACTGCCGTCACACCTTGGTCAAAGACAACCTTGGTCTTATCAGCAAAAGACTTGAATCCCTGAATTTCGATTTCCTTTAAATACATGAATCCAGCCCTTTCTCAACGGCATTTTTGGCAGCTTCCTGCTCTGCTAATTTCTTAGAACGACCTTGACCTTGACCAATGCTCTTGCCTTCAACAAGAACTTCTACATCAAAGACCTTATCATGGGCAGGTCCCGTTTCAGAAATCACCTGATAACGGATAGCCACATCCCCATTGACTTGAAGTAACTCTTGGAGATGGGTTTTGTAGTCTGTAATCATCTCAAACTCTCCTGCTTCAACCTTAGGAATCATGACTTGATAGATAAATTCCTTGACCTTGGCCACATCCTTGTCCAAAAGGAGGGCACCGAGAAAGGCTTCAAAGGCATCACCAAGAATGGTGTCACGATTGCGACCACCAGACTTTTCTTCCCCCTTACCCAGCTTGATAAACTGATCAAACTGGCAATCACGCGCAAAACCAGCCAAACTCTCCTCGCGAACAATCATGGCACGGAGTTTAGACAAATCACCCTCAGGCTTTTTAGGATATTTTTTATACAGATATTCTGAAATCAATAACTGTAGAACAGCGTCTCCTAAAAATTCCAAGCGCTCATTGTGTGAAATTTTTAAGAGGCGGTGCTCATTGGCATAACTCGTATGAGTAAAGGCAGTTTCCAGTAATTTTTTGTCTGCAAATTCGATTGCAAAATGTTTCTTTAGTACAGTTTGTAATTCTTTCATACCAACCTCTTTCTAACTGATAACAGTCCTTTTTATTATATCAAAAAAAGCCCCCTGAGTCACTCTAAAACGGGACTGGAAAGCATTTGGGCATTCTTTAAAATAAGATTTTCAGTTTTTGGGTTAAACTTGGGTCAGAATAAAGAAAAAAGCCCTACTAAAGGCTTTCTTAGGATGTTTACATCCACCCTGAGGGAATCGAACCCCCATCTCAAGAACCGGAATCTTACGTGATATCCATTACACTAAGGGTGGAAACTTGTTTTATTATAACAGAAATTTGCTCTAATAACAAGTTTTTTTCTAGTGAGAATAGCCCGTCTTAGTGGGAAGCATCCCCATTCCAAATAGAGTTTTTCACGATCACATAATCAACATGTTTAAGGTCAGCAACCTGACGTCCACCTGCATAAGAAATAGCACTTTGAAGGTCTTGCTCCATCTCAGTTAAAGTGTCTTGCAGATGACCTTTAGCAGGAAGCAAGATGCGTTTGCCTTCGACGTTTTTATAAGCACCTTTTTGGTATTGCGAAGCCGAACCGTAGTACTCTTTGAACTGTTCACCATCAACTTCAATCGTTTTCCCTGGACTTTCGATATGTCCTGCAAAGAGGGAACCAATCATGACCATGCTGGCACCGAAGCGAATAGACTTGGCAATATCTCCGTGAGTGCGAATTCCACCATCAGCAATAATCGGTTTACGGGCAGCCTTGGCACACCAGCGTAGAGCAGCCAACTGCCAACCACCTGTACCAAAACCAGTCTTGACCTTGGTAATACAAACCTTACCAGGACCGATTCCGACCTTAGTAGCATCCGCACCAGCATTTTCCAATTCACGCACAGCTTCGGGTGTTCCAACATTTCCAGCAATGACAAAAGTATCTGGCAATTCTTTCTTGATGTGTTGAATCATAGAAATCACGCTATCCGCATGACCATGGGCAATATCAATCGTGATGAACTCAGGAGCATCAGCCTTGAGCTGGCTAACGAAATCATACTCATAGTCCTTAACACCGACAGAGATAGAAGTAATGAGCCCTTGATCGTGCATTCGTTTAATAAAAGGAATGCGTCCTGCCTCATCAAAACGATGCATAATGTAGAAGTAACCACCTTTAGCCAATTGCTCTGCTACATTTTCATCCAAAATCGTCTGCATATTCGCTGGCACAACAGGTAATTTAAAGGTGTGCTTTCCTAGAGTAACACTTGTATCCGCTTCTGCACGACTTTTAATGACACATTTATTTGGAATCAATTGAATATCTTCGTAATCAAAAATTGGAAATTCATTTAACATATCGATATCTCGTTTCTTTTGTAATGACCTACCTATGCTCTCGCATCACTACGCCTTTTCCGACGTTTCCTTAATTTATTATAAACCAAAGTACAGTTTTTGTCAAATAATTTTATAAATTAAAATGTATCGTTCGGATTTTACTTGTGTAAATAACAAAAGAAAGGAGAGATTATTTTCTCCCCAGTTATTCTACATTCTAATAATACTCTCCCTGACGGTAGTCCCATGAGTTAAAGGTGTCTGACAGGTGCATCATAATCTTATCAATGTCAAGCCCTTTGCGGATTACAACTGGAGCTGGTGAAGTTGAGCGAGCTCCTCCTTGTTCTGGAATGAGTTTGCCGTCTTTATCGACCATAGAGACCATCACACCTTGCTCGTAGCGTGTTTCAATCGTTTTGTCAGGTTGGATAGATGCCACATAGTCATCTGCTTCAATGACAAGGTCCACTGCTCCTTCGATGCGTTCTCCGATACCTTCTACCTTACCACGGTTTCCTTTTCCAGATGGGTTTGCAGATGAGGCATAGACCATCTTGCCTTCTTCCCAAAGTTTGGCAGCCAATTGTTCACCAGCTTTCCCAAACTTGATAACGAAACAGCTAGTACCACGAACGTCAGTCATCAGTTCTTCACGGCCATCCCCATAAGCTTTCAATTTCTCAAAGGCTTCTGGTTTCCATGGAAGGATACAACCAAGAAGAATATCTTCATCCCAATGTTTTTGGTAGAAGGCTTCAATTTCTGGATTGAGTTGTGCTAAAGCACGAAGCTCATCCATGCTACCGCAGAGAACAACACCTGGTTTGTTACGATTACGCTCTTTGGCTGCGAACTTGCGTTCAAGACCTGCCTTGTCACTAGTCATAATAATGTAACCAACTTTTGTAGGGCAAACGATACATCCGCCCTCACCTTTTAAAATGTCATAGCCTTCTTGTGAAAGTGTTCCGTTCCATTGAATGTGTTTTGTCATAGTTCTATTTCCTTTTCTATTTTTCTTCTAATCCTGCCAGTAGGCTGGTCGTTGTTTTTCATAAGCAGCAATCAAATCTTCGTACTGCAAGGTAATTCCGATATCATCCAAACCATTTAAGAGCTTGTGTTTCCACTCGCTATCGATTTCGAAAGTGAATTCTCCAACTGGTGAGATGATTTTCTGTTGTTCCAAGTCCACAGTTACCTGGTCACTTGGTTGTAGCTGAGCTAGTTTCTCTCTAACCTCTCTAGGCTGGACAATGGGCAACATGCCATTATTGAGTTCATTATTGTAATGAATATCACCGAAAGATCCTGCAATCACGACTTTAAAACCATAGTCTGCTAGAGCCCAAGCCGCGTGTTCCCTCGAAGAACCTGCCCCAAAGTTATCACCTGAGATGAGGATACTGGCTTTCCGATATTCAGGTCGGTTAAAGACAAAGTCTGGGTCCTCAGTATAGAGATCGTCCAGATAACGCCAAGCATACATGAGGTACTTACCAAAGCCTTTCTTATCTATTAACTTGAGAAACTGCTTAGGTAGGATTTGATCGGTATCGATATTATCATTCATGAGAGGAACGGTCGTTCCCGTATAAACTGTAAATTTCTCCATATCCTCTCCTTACTGGGCTTCTGGCATTTGCCGAACATCTACGAAGCGCCCTGCGATAGCTGCTGCAGCTGCCATGGCTGGACTGCAGAGGTGGGTCTTAGCACCAAATCCCTGTCTGTCTTCAAAGTTGCGGTTGCTGGTTGAGGCACAGTGAACGCCATCTGGAACCTTGTCAGGATTCATCCCCAGACACATGGAGCAACCAGGGTCTCTCCACTCAAAGCCAGCATCTAGAAATACCTTGTCCAAGCCCAACTTCTCAGCAGCTCGTTTGACAGGACGAGAACCTGGGACTACGATAGCCGTTAAGTTGGGAGCAATTTTCTTCCCTTTAACAAATCGCGCAGCCAGTTGCAAGTCGCTGAGACGAGCATTGGTACATGAACCTATAAAGATATAACCTAGTTCAATATCCGCTGGCTTTTGACCTGGTTCCAAATCCATATAATTGTAGGCTCGTTCATCATTCATATCCTTAATTTCTGGGAAACTACTGTCAAAGTCAACGCCCATAGCAGGATTGGTTCCCCAGGTCACCATAGGAGCAAGGTCTGAGACATCCATCTGAATAACCTTATCATAAACGGCATCCTCATCACTGACAATTGTTTTCCAATCCGCCACAGCCTCTTCAAAGTCCTCTGGAACGCATTCTCGTCCCTTGAGATAATCATAGGTAGTTTGATCCGGATTCATGATTCCCATCTTAGAGCCAAACTCGATGGACATATTGCAGATGGTCATTCGCTCTTCCATGCTCAGTGCATCAATAGCCTGACCTCGATATTCCACCACGTAGCCAACACCACAAGCAACGCCGTACTTGGCAATCAGGGCGAGAATGTAATCCTTGGAATAAACTCCTTTTTGAGGAACACCAGTGAATTCTACCAACATTTTCTTTGGTTTAACCTGCCAGAGTGTTTGGGTAGCGAAGACATGCTCAACCTCACTGGTCCCAATCCCAAAGGCGATAGCTCCGAAAGCTCCGTGGGTTGCCGTATGACTGTCTCCACAGACGATGAATTTTCCTGGTTGGGTCCGTCCTGTCTCTGGACCAACCATATGAACGATTCCTTGCTTTTCGGAACCGTGGGCCGCATGTTCAATCCCAAACTCCTCAACATTTTCAGCCAGCTTATCAATTTGAGCCTTGGAAATGACATCTCGAATATCGTAGATATTGACCGTCGGGACATTGTGGTCAAAGGTTCCAAATGTCAAGTCTGGTCGTCTCAATCTTCGTCCTGTGTCTCGTAATCCTTGAAAAGCCTGAGGGCTGGTCACTTCATGAATATAGTGCTGGTCCACATACATGAGTTGGGGTTGCCCCTCTTCTCCTGTGATGACATGACGGTCCCATAATTTATCAAAAATAGATTTTCCTGCCATCCATTACCTCCAAATAAAATATAAGGCTACTAGTGTGGACACCATCCCGAGAAACCAAACTGTTTTAAAATACCATTTTCGAGTCTTGTGGTGAAAAATGATTCCTGCTAGCCAAGCACCAAAACCACCAAAAGTAAAGGCTAAAATTAGTAAGATTTTCTCAGGGATGCGCCAAACTCTTCTCCTAGCCTTAGATTTGTCAATACCATAAATCAAGAAAACCATGACATTCCAAATCAAAAGGACTAGAGTAATTTTTTCGTCTAACTTCATAACCTTGCAATAATAGCTTCCGTCATTTCCTTGGTCGAAGCCTGTCCTCCTATATCTCTCGTTAAAATTCCAGCTGCCAAACTTGCCTCAACAGCACACTCGATACGCTCTGCATCCTCATATCGTCCAAAACTATCTCTCAACATCATAGCAACAGACAAAATCATAGAAATAGGATTGGCAATTCCTTGACCTGCAATATCAGGAGCTGAACCGTGAATGGGTTCATAAAGACTTAGTCCATTTTCAGAATGACTGGCTGATGGCATAACCCCAAGTGTGCCAGATAGAACACTTGATTCATCAGAGAGAATATCTCCAAAAAGATTCTCCGTTACAATAACATCAAACTTGGCAGGATTGGTAATCATGAGCATGGAAGCTGAGTCGACTAGCTGGTGCTCCAAGGTTACATCTGGGAAATCCTGCGCGACTTCCTCAGCTACTTTCCGCCAGAGTTTTGAGGTCGCTAGAACATTTTGCTTATCAATACTAGTAACGATTTTTCTCCGATTTCTTGCAATTTCAAAGGCTTTGCGAATAATCCGCTCCACTTCCTCATGGCTATAGTCGTTGATATCACGCGCTTTGCGCTCTTCAAGGAGATGATCTCCAAAGTAAATTCCGCCTGTCAACTCACGCACCACGACAAAGTCTACACCAGCAATTCGTTCCGATTTTAGTGGTGACAAATGCTTAAGACTGTCAAAGATTTTTACAGGTCGAATATTAGCATAGAGATTGAGTTCCTTACGGAGAGCCAGCAGGCCTTGTTCAGGGCGAACCGCTGCTCCATCATACTGAGGACTACCGATAGCAGCTAGGAGAATGGCATCTGCTTCTCTACTTGCCTTGAGGGTTTCATCAGGTAAAGGATGCCCTGCAGCATCAATACCTGCGCCTCCAAAAGGTCGTCTGTCTATTTCATAGACAAAGCCTGTTTTTTTAGCTAGAGCCTCCAGAACTTCTAAACCAGCCTCCATGATTTCTGGGCCAATTCCGTCCCCTGCTAGAGCTACTATTTTCTTTGTCATAGCCTTCTCCTTTATACACTAGGCATATCGCGGTAAGAAACACTACGTCCCATCTCACCAGCATTCTCTTTTTGAACAAAGGTATTGGCATTGATGTAGGCAATAGCCGAAGCCTTCAACACATCGAAATCAAGACCTGCTGCGTTAAAGATGGTTTCTGTATCTCTGTTTTCAACAGTGACCAAGACCCGAGCTTGGGCATCAATTCCATCTGTCACAGCGTCAATAGTGTAGGACACCAAGCGGACGGATTGGTTAAAGAACTTATCGATAGCGTTAAAGATGGCTTCAACTGAACCTTGTCCTGTCGCATTAAATTCGACTTTCTCACCATCCATATTAGCCAGGCTAACAAGTGCTTCAATGTCATTATCTGCATGGGTTTGCAGTTGTAAATCATCAAAATGGAAGCCTTCTGGATTTTCAACCATGGTTCCAGCTACCAGCGCACGAATATCTGCATCTGTAATTTCTTGCTTCTTGTCTGCTAGCGCCTTAAACTTCGCAAAGAGTGGTTTGATGTCCTCTTCTGTAAAATCTAGGGCCAGTTCTCTTAGTTTCTCAACAAAGGCATGGCGACCAGATAATTTTCCAAGCGGAAGACTGTTACTCTTGACACCAACCAATTCAGGGGTGATAATCTCATAAGTAAGAGGATTTTTAAGAACTCCATCTTGGTGAATACCAGATTCATGAGAAAAGGCATTACCACCAACCACAGCCTTGTTTTTAGGAACTGGGATACCTGAGAAGCGAGAAACCATTTCTGACGTATTGATGGTCTCATTTAGGACAATACCGGTTTCTGCTTGGTAGTAATCTTGGCGAATATTGAGCGCCACTGCAATTTCTTCCAAAGCAGCATTTCCAGCTCGCTCACCAATACCGTTGATAGTTCCTTCGACACGTCCTGCCCCATTCTTGACGGCAGCAAGGCTATTAGCTACTGCCATTCCGAGGTCATCGTGGCAGTGAGGCGAATAGATAATCTGACGATCCGTCTTGACATTCTCAATCAAGTATTTGAAGATAGCACCGTACTCCTCTGGCGTGGTAAATCCAACCGTATCAGGGATATTGATATAAGATGCACCTGCGTCTACCGCTGTTTGAACAACTTGCAAGAGGAAATCTAACTCTGTTCTAGTCGCATCCTCAGGAGAGAATTCGACTATCTCAAACTTAGAACGGGCATAAGAAACATGCTCCTTAATAGCTTCTAGAATCTCTTCCTTGCTCTTATTGAGCTTATACTTACGATGAATCGGACTGGTAGCGATAAAGACGTGAACCTGTGGATACTTGGCGTCCTTGAGCGCCTCATAACATGCATCAATATCAGACTTGACAGAGCGTGCCAAACCAGTCACCGCTGTTTTCTTCAAGACTTTAGCAATCTCCTGCACTGCTGTGAATGAATCAGGACTCGCCGCCGGAAAACCAGCTTCTATGGCTGAAATGCCCCATTTCTCCAGCTGCCTTGCAATGGCAATTTTTTCTTTGATTGAAAAGTTAACACCGGGTGTCTGCTCTCCATCCCGAAGGCTAGTATCTAGAAATTCAACTGTTCGCATAAGATTTCCCCTTTTCCAAATGTGATTTTAAAAAAACATCTCGCTCAGAAACCCAAGCGAGATGTTGATTTACTCCCGCTTGGTAAGCCAAACAGGACTAATGCTTTTTGCACTAGCCCGAGTACCTCAACAACAAAGCAAATTGATTAAACTTAGCTGTTTTCATGTTTGACTTTCTCCTTCGTTTGATATCTTGTTTAGTATTTTAGCATAGGCAAAAGCACTTGTCAAGAAAAAATCCAATATTTTCTGAAAATTTCTTCAGTAGAGAATATTTAGCTAATTGAAAGTTATTGAAAATCCTTGAAATATTTCATTTTTTAGTGGTTAAGTTCCAACTTTTTTCTATCAATTCCAGTACCATTTCATCTGACAACGTATCATCAAAAGCCACACTAATCCAGTAACGTTTATTCATATGAAAAGCTGGATAAATGCCCTTTTGTGAAAGCAAGTCCGCTACTTGGTCGTGTTTTAGATTGACTGCTTCGACTAGACCTTCTCTACCCTTATCTAGCCTATCCCAAGGTATTCTCATCAAAACAGCATACCATTTTTGATTGCCTTCATGACGTAACACTGCCGTATCAGGAGATTTCTCCCACAGATATTCCAACTGATTTCCGTACTTTTCCTGAACTTGAGTCATGATACGCTTAGTTTGAGGACAGATAAAATCCTGCACATCAAAACAAGCCTTCCGAATCTGGTAAAGAGTCTCCAAACAAGCCTCACGGACACTTCCTACAAAACTTCCACGCATGCTTTCCATATGAACTTGAGGATAGAGATCACCAGTCTCCTGGTCAAAGACTTGAAAACTCACATTATCAGTAGTGATGGAGACTGTCATGACAAAGTCACCCTGCAAAATCTTGGAGCTATAATTCCAGACTTCCCCATTTTCTACAAGACCATAGGCATGAGCTTTTTCTTTATTAAACTGATAGGATTTAAAAATTTCAAACATAAGTGAAAACTGCTACCCAAAGCTAGCAGTTCCTTTCTATTTTTTAAAAGACAACCTTAGTTCCATGCAATTGAGTCACGCCTAGCTGATCGATAAAGGTTTGACGGTTGTCAAGGTCAATCCCTCCACCAGGTAGAATTTCAATTTTACCTTTAGCGTGCTCTAAAATTCTGTGATAGTGAGCAAAGCGTTTTTCTAAGGAGTCACCAGACACACCAGCACGAGTTAGGATACGAGTGACACCGGCTTGGCTGAGCCAGTCAATAGCCTCCAACTGCTCTTCATCACTCAATTCATCAAAGGCCATGTGGAAGACAATTTCCATTCCTTTTGATGCAGCAATTAACTTTTCAAGATTAGGCTTATCCAACTTCTTATCAGCAGTTAAGGTACCAAATACAACCCCTTGACTTCCAGCCTGAGCAGTCAAGCGAATGTCTTCTAGCATAATAGCAATTTCCATATCATTATAGACAAAGTCGCCACCACGTGGGCGAATCATGGTCATGATGGTCGTATCATAGTTAGCTGCCAGTTCAACTGCTGCCTTAGTTACTCCATAGCTTGGTGTTGTCCCACCAACTGCTAGATTATCACAGAGTTCGATTCGACGAGCTCCAGCCTCCATAGCTTTTTCAAGCAAGGTCACATTTTCAGCACAAAATTCGTAAACCATTTGATTCTCCTTGAAGATTACTTTAAATTTATTATATCATATTATTGTGAATATGCTTTCATTTTTATCAAGGGAAATAGTTACAAATTTTACTTATTCTTTGTCTGGAATAACCTTAAAGAGATAATAGGTGATAAAGATGGTCAAAGCACCCAGACTGATTTTGACTGGTAAGAGAGGGGCAAAATAAATGGAAATTCCCATCAAGATGTAGATGGATACGATGATTTTTTTCTTACGTTCACGCGCAATTGACTTGGTTTCCCGAAAATCAGCTACATATGTTTGATAGAGCTTGGTATGATAAAGCCAGTCTTCGAAACGTTTGGAACTTCTGGAGAAACAAGCAATAGACAACAAAAGGAAAGGCGTTGTCGGCAACAAGGGCAAGACAACCCCAATAATAGCCAAAGCCAGTGATAAAAAACCAATTATCAGATAGATAAGACGCATAACTACTCCTAATTAATACTCTTCGAAAATCTCTTCGAAAAACGTCAACGTCGCCTTACCGTAGGTATGGTTCCTGACTTCGTCAGTCTTATCTGCAACCTCAAAGCAGTACTTTGAGCAACCTGCGGCTAGTTTCCTAGTTTGCTCTTTGATTTTCATTGAGTATAAAATAATCTTCTTCTAGTTTCGCATAAAATGATGAATTTTGTCAAGTTCCAACCAAAAGAGCCTGAAATTCACTTTCAGGACTCTCTTCTTATTTAATCTTTTCTTCTTCGTAGTCACCCTTGCTACAAACAATCTGCTTGCCACCACCACGGACTTTTTTCTCCATGAGGAAGTTGCCACATTTTGGACAGTCACGACCAACAGGCTTGTCCCAAGAAGTAAATTCACAGTCTGGATAACGATTGCAACCATAGAAGAGGCGATTACGTTTGGTTTTTCGCTCAATAATTTGTCCCTGATGACAACTTGGACACTCTACGCCAATCTCTTTCACGATTGCTTGGGTATGGCGACAATCTGGGAAATTGCTGCAAGCGTAGAACTTACCAAAACGACCAAGTTTAATGACCATTGGACTGCCACACACTTCACAGTCAAATCCAGCTGGTTCATCCTTGATCTGGATTTTTTCCATTTCTTCTTCAGCCTTGGCAACCTCTTTAGAGAATGGTTTGTAAAAGGCATCAATGACACGTTGCCACTGCTCTTTTCCGACTTCGACATCATCCAGTTTGCCTTCCATTTCAGCTGTGAAGGTCACGTTTACGATATCTGGGAAATATTCAACGATGAGCTTATTAACAATTTCTCCCAACTCTGTCGGTTCAAAACGTTTGGCTGCAAGGTGAACATAATAACGTTTCTGAATAGTTTCAATGGTGGGCGCATAGGTGGACGGACGTCCAACCCCATTTTCCTCCAAGGTCTTGATCAGTGTCGCTTCAGAATAACGAGCAGGCGGTTGGGTGAAATGTTGCTCTGGTTTGCTATTAACCTGTTTCACCACATCTCCAACAGCCATGTCCGGTAACATCTTATTCTTGTCAGAATCATTATAAATGGCAAGATAACCATCAAACTTAACCTGACTACCATTGGCAGCAAATTGAACCCCATTTTGAGACAATTTAACGGCCATGGTATCAAAGACAGCAGCTGTCATCTGGCTTGCTACAAAACGATTCCAAATAAGAGTATAAAGCTTGAGTTGATCCTTGTCCAGATACTTAGCGATGCTTTCCGGTGTATTAAAGACACTTGACGGACGAATAGCCTCATGGGCATCCTGAGCACCTGATGCATTTTTGACCTTGCTACCATGCTTAGAATATTTGCTACCAAAACGGTCCGTAATGAAACTTGCTGCTTCGTTCTGCGCTACTGGACTGATACGAGTCGAATCGGTACGCATATAGGTAATCAAACCTTGCACACCAGAACCGATATTGATCCCTTCATAGAGCTGTTGGGCAACCATCATGGTCTTTCGAGTACGGAAGTTAATTTTATTGGCTGCATCCATCTGCATAGACGAAGTGGTATAGGGTAAAGGAGCATTGCGCTTGCGCTCTTTCTTATCCACCTGATCCACTGAAAAGTCTTTATTAGTCAGACGAGATAAGACTTCCTTGACCTCATCATTACTAGTCAGTTTCAGCTTTTTACCATCCACTCCATAAAAGGAAGCCTGGAATTGCTTGGTTCCCTTTTTAAAGACGCCATCAATTGTCCAGTATTCCTCTGGCTGAAAAGCATTGATTTCATTTTCACGGTCAATGATGAGTTTAAGGGCAATGGACTGTACGCGACCTGCTGACAAGCCCTTCTTGACCTTTTTCCACAAAATAGGCGAAATCGAATAGCCTACCAAGCGGTCCAAAACACGGCGTGCCTGTTGAGCATCGACCAAGTCCATATCAATCTTGCGAGGTTCTTTAAAAGCATTTTTGACCGCATCCTTGGTGATTTCATTGAAGACCACACGGTTGGCATCATTTTCATCCAAGTTGAGAATGTGGGCCAAATGCCAAGAAATCGCTTCTCCTTCACGGTCCGGGTCACTTGCGAGAAAGACTTTATTAGCTTTTTTGGCTTCTTTTTTCAAGTCATTGATAAGAGGACCTTTTCCTCGGATATTGATATATTGCGGTTCATAATTATTTTCAATATCAACGGACATACTGGATTTCTTCAAATCACGGATATGCCCGACACTGGCTAGAACCTTGTAGTTTCTGCCTAGATATTTTTCAATCGTTTTCGCCTTAGCAGGCGACTCCACGATGACTAGATTTTTTTTAACTGTTGATTTTTTCTTTTTTGTTGCCGTAGCCACAGTATCACACCTTTTCAAAGTAATAAACTTTATAAAGTGTAAACCATTTTTTGAACCCTGTCAAGACTTAGCTACTATAATAGAAGAAAAGTTTTATGCTTAAGACCTCAGTCTTCCTTTGATATACATAGAAGACTCACGAGAGAAACCAGCTATTCTCAAGAAATTATTGCTCCTCAGACTCTGTATCAAATTTATTGGCTTTTTCCTTTTCTTTTGCTTCCTTATCCTTGATATACTGGAAGAAATACTCTACCAGTTCTTCCTTGCTAAGTTGTTCTGAATCAGACAATTGTGAAACTTGAACAGAAACATCACTTAAACCATAATCCCCCCTCTTACTGGAAATCATATCGAGTTCTTCTTCTGTCAAATAATTTCCTGAGATGGTTAGCTTTAGGGTATGAGTCTTTTTAGAATAGGTTTTTTTCAAAATATTATGCCCCTGAAACTGCTCTGATATAAATTTATTAAGGGACTCTTTTTTCAACGTTTCTCTCACTAAAGTCGTTGCAGAGATGAAACTCGGAATCATCAGCAAAACAGCAACTAAAAGCAAAATCCTGCGCATTTTAGAGTCTTCTTCATTATCTCTAAAATAGTGCTTCTTAACCATCATCAACCTAACACCTATATAAGTCGCAATGACAATAAAGCTACAATTGATGAGGAATAGGTAAGAAGAGCCTATGATAAATTTTAGATTAGCAGAAGCAATAGCATAACCTACCGTACAAAGAGGAGGCATCAAGGCAGTTGCAATCGCGACACCAGGGACAATATTATTGGTCTCTTTTTTCCTAGCACCAATAATACCAGCTATCCCTCCTACAAAAGCAATGAGAACATCCCAAATAGTCGGAGAGGTTCTAGCAACAATCTCCGAACTAGCATACGAAATGGGAGAAAGATAAAAATAAAGTGTTGAAGCTATTAAACTGGCAAGAATTTGAATAGCTAAGATTTTAAAAGATTTTCTTAACAATTTAAAATCAAATATAGCTAGAGAGAGTCCTACTCCCAGAATGGGGCTCATCAAAGGAGAGATTAACATAGCTCCAATAATCACGGGAGTCGAATCCATATTTAATCCGATAGAGGCGATAAGCATGGCACATAGCAAAATCGCTAAATCACTTCTGGAGAGTTCTAATTCTTCGTATATTTTATTTCTAAATTCTACCAACGAATACAGTTTATTATTTGTCACAAATATCTTCCTTTCCTAGCTAACTAGTCGCTAATACTCTTCGAAAATCTCTTCAAACCACGTCAGCTTCACCTTGCCGTATAGATGTTACTGACTT
>NZ_VMMI01000033.1:0-104497 GCF_013277125.1 Streptococcus sp. 4094
AGTCAGTAACATCTATACGACAAGCCGACGCTGACGTGGTTTGAAGAGATTTTTGAAGAGTATTACTCTGTGCAGAGGGGAAAGTAAAAAGGTGCTTGGAAGACCAAACACCTTTTCGATTATTCATTTTCTTCTGTTACAAATTGACTAAGCAGTCCGTTGATAAAGCGGGCTGATTTTTGATCTGAAAAATTCTTAGCAAGTTCAATAGCTTCATTGACTGCTACCAGCTGAGGTGTATCAAATGATGTGATTTCAAAGATACCCAAGCGTAGTAAGTTTTTTTCGACCAAGGTCAAGCGTTCAACTGTCCAGCCTGATTTGAGGTGCTGGTTGATTTGTTTATCCAACTCGTCTTTTTGAGCTTGAACGCCAGAAACCAAGTTCAGAAGAAAGGCAGGGATTTGCACATCTGCATCTTCACGGTCATGTGTGTAGGCAAAGCGACAAGCAGTTTTCATATCTGTGCCGAATTCAAGGCTCATAAGAGCTTGAAAAGCGCATTTACGAAGTTCACGTCTGGATTCTAATAGTGGACTAGTCATTGAGGAAGTCCTCGTCAAACAGATCTTTCAACTCAGGTTTTGGTGTTTTATCCGGAACGATTCCCGCAACGTGAATATTGACAACAGAAAGTTCCACATCAGCCATATTACGAACAGCGTCCTTAACAGCTTTTTGGATAGCCATAGCAACTTTAGGTACTTTCACACCGTACTCAAGGTAGAGATAGATGTCGGCAGTTAGCTCTTCATTGCTTTCTTTTAAGTAGACGCCACGACCAAGAGAGAGTTTTGATAGGGTATCAGATACGGATTTATTTGAAAATGAGTGGACACCATCAACTTTAGCCGTTGCGATGGCAATGATTTTTTCAAGTACACGTGGAGCGATAACGATTTCGCCAAATTGTTCTTCAATTCCCATAGAATGACCTCTTTCTAGAGATTAGGCACGAGAAACGTAAGTTCCTTCTGCAGTGTTGATGATCAATTTTTGTCCAGCTTCGATGAAGTCAGGAACGTTGACAACAAGTCCAGTTTCCATAGTTGCTGGTTTACCAGAACCTGTAACAGTAGCACCTTTGATAGATGGTTGTGTCTCAGCAACTGTCAATTCAACAGTAGTTGGTACAGTTACACCGATTACTTCAGTTCCGTAGAATTGGATTTTCACATCAGAGTTTTCAAGGATGTAAAGCAATTCATTTTCAACGTTTACGACTGGGATTTCGTATTGGTCGTAAGTTTCAGTGTTCATGAAGTAGGCAGTTTCATCCATTTTGTACAAGTATTGAGCTGGAACAGTTTCGATAATAGCTTGTTCGAATTTTTCTTCTGGACGGTAGCTTGTATCAAAAGTAGAACCAGTACGGACATCACGCAATTTCATACGCATGATTGTGTTCCCTTTACCTGGTTTGTGGTGGCTAGCTTCCAAAACGCGGATCAATTTTCCGTCTGCAGTTTCAAATGTCATACCAGCTTTCAATTTGCTTGCTTCAATCATGTTTTTACCTCTTTAATAAATATTATTACTCTTCATTTTACCATAAAATCTTCTGGAAATAAAGCCAAAATAGTTATTGGGAGATGGTAGGAGCGAAAAAACCAACCTCAGGGCTGGTTTTTGTTACATATTAATCTTCTTTCAACTTCGCCAATTCTTGTGCAAGGAGTTTAAGGGCGACTTGTGGGTTGGCTTGGCCTTTGGTTGCTTTCATAAGGAAGCCTGTGAAGGCCTTGTCTGCGTTACGTTTGCCTGACTTGAAGTCGGAAACTGCGGCTTCGTTATCGGCAAAGACTTGGTGGATAATTGGAATCAAGACAGATGGATCTGAGATTTGGACCATACCTGCTTTTTCCACGTATTCACGCGCACCACCGCCATTTTTAGCTAGGTGGACAAAGACTTTCTTGGCAATCTTAGAAGAGATAGTGCCGTCTTCGATGATGGCAATCATTTCAACCAAGTTTTCTGGTGTCAATTCGATTTGTTCGAGAGTCTTACCTTCGGCGTTCAAGAATTGAGCAACTTCTCCTTGAAGCCAGTTAGAGACTTGCTTAGCATCGCCACCAAGGGCAACAGATTTTTCAAAGAAGTCAGAAGAGACCTTGTTCGCCGTCAACTGGCTAGCATCGTAGTCTGACAAGCCAAAATCAGATACATAGCGCGCACGGCGTTCTTTTGGAAACTCTGGCAATTCAGTACGCATTTCCTCGATCCACTCGTCTGAGATTTCAAAGAGAGGTAGGTCTGGTTCTGGGAAGTAGCGGTAGTCTGCAGCTCCTTCTTTGACACGCATGAGGATGGTTGCCTTGTTAGCTTCATCGTAACGGCGTGTTTCTTGGCGGATTTGACCACCTGAGCGTAGGATTTCGGCTTGACGTTGGACTTCGTATTCAAGCCCCTTGCGGACGTTTGAGAAGGAATTGAGGTTCTTCAACTCTGTCTTGGTACCGAATTTTTCTTGACCATACGGACGAAGAGAGATATTGGCATCCACACGCATAGAACCTTCTTCCATCTTAACGTCAGAAATGCCAGCGTACTGGATGACTTCCTTGAGGGCAGTTAGGTAAGCGTAGGCTTCTTCTGGCGAGCGCATGTCGGCTTCAGATACAATCTCAATCAATGGTACCCCTTGACGGTTGAGGTCAACATAAGAGTAGCCATCTGTACCGTGGGTGTTCTTACCAGCATCTTCCTCTAGGTGGGCGCGTTCGATACCGATTTTCTTAGTTGTACCGTCTTCTAGCTCCACTTCAATCCAGCCGTTGTAACCGATTGGCTCATCAAACTGAGAAATTTGGTAGGCTTTGGGATTATCAGGGTAGAAGTAGTTCTTGCGGTCAAAGTGCATTTTTTTGTGGATGTCCATGTTGAGGGCAAGAGCCGCCTTGATACCAGCATCGACTACACCCTTATTGAGAACTGGCAGAACTCCTGGGAAAGACCAGTCAATCACGTTGGTGTTGGCATTTTGGTCATTTCCGAAGTGGGCAGAAGTAGGTGAGAAGATTTTTGAATTGGTGTTGAGCTCTACGTGGACTTCAAGTCCAATGACTGTTTCAAAGTTCATTAGTTGTCACCTCCAAAAATCACGGGTTGTTGTTTATGGTAGTCTGTTGTTGCTTCAAAGGCAGCAGCAACTTGGTAAATGGTTTCTTCAGAGTACTTAGGACCAATCAATTGCAGACCGACTGGTAGACCTTGAGAGAATCCAGCTGGAATCGAAATTCCAGGCAGTCCTGCCAAGTTTACAGGTATAGTCAAAAGGTCAGCCAAGTACATGGCAACTGGGTCATGGTTGAGTGAGTCCAAGTCATAAGCAACACTTGGAGCAGTTGGACCCAAAATCAAGTCATAATCCGCGAAGACGTTTTCGAAATCTTGAATGATGAGGGTACGGACTTGACCAGCTTTCTTGTAGTAAGCATCGTAGTAACCTGATGAAAGGCTGAAAGTACCTAGCATGATACGGCGTTTCACTTCTTCACCGAAACCTTGGCTACGGCTGTTTACATAGATTTCATTAAGGTTGCTTGCATCTTCTGCGCGGTAGCCGTAACGGATACCGTCAAAACGTTGCAAGTTTGATGAAGCTTCTGATGAAGCGATGATGTAGTAAACGGCAACACCGTATTTAGAGTGAGGAAGGCTGACTTCTTCGACGATAGCGCCCAATTTTTCAAAGTGCTTAGCAGCATTCAGAATGGTTTCCTTAACCTCTGGGTCAATTCCTTCTCCTAGGTATTCCTTAGGTAAAGCAATTTTCATGCCCTTGATGTCTTGACCGATTTTTGAAGTAAAGTCGGCGATGCGGACAGGAGCAGAAGTAGAGTCTTTGGCATCTTCGCTGGCAATAGCGTTGAGCAAGAGGGCGTTTTCCTTAACAGTTGGTGCGAAAGGTCCAATCTGGTCTAATGAGCTACCAAAGGCAATGAGACCGAAACGAGAAACCGTTCCGTAGGTTGGTTTGAGACCAACAATCCCGTTGAAGGCAGCAGGTTGGCGGATAGAACCACCGGTATCAGAACCAAGTGACAAGCGGACTTGTCCTGAGGCTACAGCTGCGGCTGAACCACTTGAAGAACCACCAGGAACCTTGGTCCGATCCCAAGCATTTTTAGTGGCACCGTAGTGAGAAGTTTCACCTGAACCACCCATGGCAAACTCGTCCATGTTAGTCTTTCCAACAACAATCATACCTTTAGCTTTGGCATTAGCAACGGCTGTCGCATCAAAGATAGGCTCGTAGTTGTAGAGCATTTTTGAGGCGGCAGTTGTGAGAATACCGTCTGTAGAGATGTTATCCTTTACTGCAAGCGGAATTCCTGAAAGGACATTATCAGCATCGATTCCAGCTTGGTCAATAGCCTTGGCTTGAGCAAGGGCTTGCTCCTCAGCGATGGTAACAAAAGCGTTGATAGCTGTCTCGCGAGACTTGATATCTTCAAGCGTAGCTTGGGTCAATTCCGTTGCTGAAATTTCCTTAGAAACAAGGAGATTGTGCAAGTCTTCAATGGTTTTATTGTTAAAAGTCATTAGGCATCTCCTCCATCGTCTAGGATAGCTGGTACCTTGATATAGTAGTTGTCTTTTTCAGGTACGTTTTTAAACAAGCGATCACGGTCTGTTCCTTCTTCGGCCACATCAGGGCGGAGTACAGTCTTGCGGTCAGCCATAGTCGTAGTAGGTGCGACACCAGTTGTGTCAACTTCGCCCAGCAATTCAACCATGTCAACAATCTTAGACAAGGTAGTCGCAAAGGCAGCAGTTTCTTCTTCAGAGAATCTTAATTTTGAAAGATTGGCAACGTGTGTTACCTCTTCTTGCGTAATTTTCATCTTGCATCCTTTCGTGAAATGATGATTTTTAGTCTGTTCTATTTTACCATATTTTCCTATAAATAAGGGAGGGATAAGTGAAAAGAAATAGAAATTGAAAAAAATGCTAAAATCCGATATAATGGAGTGTTGAAAGGAATGGTAAAATCCAATGTAAAAATCATTCTTAGCTATCGAAACAAGGAAAATAGAGAATCTAAAGAAAGAGAACTTATGAATATTCAAGAAGAAATTAAGAAACGTCGTACCTTTGCCATCATCTCCCACCCGGACGCGGGGAAAACAACCATAACGGAGCAGTTGCTCTACTTTGGGGGTGAGATTCGTGAGGCTGGTACCGTAAAAGGAAAGAAAACAGGGACTTTTGCCAAGTCTGACTGGATGGATATCGAGAAGCAACGTGGGATTTCGGTGACTTCATCTGTTATGCAGTTTGATTACGATGGCAAGCGCGTCAACATCCTAGACACCCCAGGGCACGAGGACTTTTCAGAAGATACCTATCGTACCTTGATGGCGGTGGATGCTGCGGTCATGGTTGTGGACTCTGCCAAGGGTATCGAGGCGCAAACCAAGAAATTGTTTGAGGTTGTGAAACACCGTGGCATTCCAGTCTTTACCTTTATGAACAAGCTGGACCGTGACGGTCGTGAGCCACTGGACCTCTTGCAAGAATTGGAAGAAGTATTGGGCATTGCGAGCTATCCGATGAACTGGCCAATCGGGATGGGGAAAGCTTTTGAAGGCTTGTATGACCTCTATAATCAACGCTTGGAGCTCTACAAGGGGGATGAGCGTTTTGCTAGTTTAGAAGATGGGGATAAGCTTTTTGGTAGCAATCCTTTCTACGAGCAAGTCAAAGATGATATTGAACTTTTAAATGAAGCTGGAAATGAGTTTTCAGAGGAAGCTATCCTTGCTGGAGAATTGACACCTGTCTTCTTTGGTTCAGCTTTGACAAACTTTGGTGTGCAGACCTTCCTTGAGACCTTCCTCAAGTTTGCTCCAGAACCACATGGACACAAGAAAACAGACGGTGAAGTTGTGGATCCGTACGACAAGGATTTCTCAGGATTTGTCTTTAAAATCCAAGCCAACATGGACCCTCGTCACCGTGACCGTATTGCCTTTGTCCGTATCGTATCAGGCGAATTTGAGCGTGGTATGAGTGTCAACCTGCCTCGTACTGGTAAGGGAGCTAAGCTGTCAAATGTTACTCAGTTTATGGCGGAAAGTCGTGAGAATGTAACCAATGCCGTGGCGGGTGATATTATCGGTGTATACGATACAGGTACTTATCAAGTTGGGGATACCTTGACAGTTGGGAAAAACAAATTTGAATTTGAACCACTGCCAACCTTTACACCTGAGATTTTCATGAAAGTTTCTGCCAAGAATGTCATGAAGCAAAAATCCTTCCACAAGGGGATTGAGCAACTGGTGCAAGAGGGGGCTATTCAGCTTTATAAGAATTACCAAACAGGCGAGTATATGCTGGGAGCTGTAGGTCAACTCCAGTTTGAAGTCTTTAAGCACCGTATGGAGGGCGAGTACAATGCGGAAGTCGTCATGAGCCCAATGGGGAAAAAGACCGTTCGTTGGATCAAGCCTGAGGACTTGGATGAACGCATGTCGTCAAGTCGCAATATCTTGGCTAAAGACCGCTTTGACCAACCAGTCTTCCTCTTTGAAAATGACTTTGCCCTCCGTTGGTTTGCGGACAAGTATCCAGATGTAGAGTTGGAAGAAAAAATGTAGATCGCCAAAGTTACTTGATTGTGTAACAATCTAAGTAACTAACGCCAAGTTTCTATGGAACTTGGCTAGGCGCTCCACTAGTAAAGTTTTACGAATAATATCGATTCGTAAAACTTTACGTCGTAACAGTTAGCAAGCGGTAACTGCCTCACTAACTACGTTTGGCAAATAGGATCGATTTGTAAAACTCCGTGTCGTAATGTAAAAAATAGCCTTACCTAAACGCTTCACTAGGCAAAGTCCACGAATGGTATAGATTCGTAAAACTTTCCGTCGTAACTGGTAGTGAGTGGTCTAGCTAACTGCTTTACTAACTACGTTTGGCAAATGGAATCGATTTGCCAAGCCCCGTGTCGTGGTGTAAAAAATAGCCTTATCTAAACGCTTTGCCGTCATAATGGAAAGTAAGCTCCCCAAACATATGATGGGAATAAAAAAGAAATGAGATAGAGAATGAGAGACGAGAAAAAAGCGATTGTCTTAGGCGCAGGTAATGCTCAGTATGAATAAAGTTGAAACAACAATAAAGTCCCTGTGTATTCGTTATGATAATCGGAAGTTTTATATTTTTAATGATGATTTTCCGATTGACAGTAGTATTCTGAAAGATTATCGTTTACCCTTTGAGGGACTTTCTTACGCTACCTTATTTAGGTATTTTATCCCTAAGTATGTAAGTGAGGTTCGTGTATTGTATTTAGACTTGGATATTATAGTGAGAAAACCGATAGATGAGCTGTGGTACTTAGACTTAACAGGCATCTCCTGAGTAGTAGTTAGAGATGATTTTTATACACCTATTTTCAATGTTGTTTTTTGTTAATCAACAATGACATGTGAAGAGCAGAAAATGTCACGTAAAATCTGATTTAAGACACAAATAAAAAATCTTCCAATTCTCTGTTTCCGTGTCTGAAGGCTTCTTTTCCTTTCTGTTGATAGACTAGTAGCAGACGATTGATTTGTCTTTCAGAAAGATTGAGTTCGACACAGGCTCGATTCTTTGTTTTCTTTCCTTGGTCTATAGCTTTTATCACAAGATATTTTTTCGTTTCATTCATATTCAGTTGGATCCTTTTCATATGACTATTCTACCAAATGGGACATTTTCACGTTCGATTTACTAAAGACATTATCGCATTCGAATCACAATAAATAAAAAAATCTTCCAATTCCCTTGCAAAAATGAAGAAAGTGTGATAACATAGTACGGTATGTGGTGCTAGCACATCCGCTATATTAGATCTAATAGGAGGAAAACACAATGGCTAAAGTATGTTACTTTACAGGTCGTAAGACTGTATCAGGAAACAACCGTTCACACGCGATGAACCAAACAAAACGTGCCGTAAAACCAAACCTTCAAAAAGTTACTGTTCTTATCGATGGTAAACCTAAAAAAGTTTGGGCTTCAGCTCGTGCTTTGAAATCAGGTAAAGTTGAACGCGTTTAATAATAAAAGCAAGGAGACCTCAGGGTCTTTTTCTTTTGTCATAGCGAAAAAATCATTTTAAAAGCAGAGTAAATATCCGCTGATACAGTATTCTGCTTTTACACTTGGGCTGAAATATGATAAAATAGAGTATCAACTAGTTGAGGTAAAAAGGATGACTGTAAAAATTAATACAAAAGATGGTCAAATCGAACTAACAGATGAAGTGATTGCAACTGTCGTAGGCGGTGCAACAACTGAGATTTTTGGTGTGGTCGGTATGGCTAGTAAAAATGCCCTCAAAGATAATTTCCAAGCCCTTCTAGGTAAGGAAAATTATTCCAAAGGTGTCGTCGTAAAGGCAGCCGAAGATGGAAGCATTGCAGTTGATGTGTATACCGTGTTGAGCTACGGAACAAAGATTAGTGAAGTGTCAAAAAACATTCAAGAGCGTGTTGCCTTTAGCTTGGAAAACCAGCTTGGAATTACTGCTCAGACTGTAAATGTCTACATTCAAAATATCAAAGTTGTAGGAGAATAACCGTGTCAAAAATTACTACTAGCTTATTTCAAGAAATGGTGCAGGCTGCATCAACTCGCTTGAATAAGCAAGCTGAATATGTCAATTCATTAAACGTCTTCCCTGTTCCAGATGGAGATACTGGGACAAATATGGGAATGACCATTGAAAATGGTGCTAAAGAAGTTGCAGACAAGCCAGCTTCTACAGTTGGCGAGGTAGCGAGCATTCTTGCCAAAGGTCTTTTGATGGGTGCGCGGGGGAACTCAGGAGTTATTACGTCTCAGCTTTTCCGTGGATTTTCACAAGCGATCAAGGATAAAGACGAGTTAACAGGTCAAGACTTGGCCCTTGCCTTCCAATCAGGTGTGGAAGTTGCCTATAAGGCAGTGATGAAGCCAGTTGAAGGAACGATTTTGACAGTTTCTCGTGGTGCTGCTATCGGTGCTAAGAAAAAAGCTGAGCAAACAGATGACGCTGTTGAAGTCATGCGCGCAGCTTTAGAAGGTGCTAAAACAGCTCTAGCTAAAACACCAGACATGCTTCCAGTCTTGAAGGAAGTTGGCGTTGTGGACTCGGGTGGTCAAGGATTGGTTTTCATCTACGAAGGTTTCCTTTCAGCCCTTACTGGCGAATATATTGCATCTGAGGACTTTGTAGCCACTCCTGCCAACATGAGTGAAATGATCAATGCAGAGCACCACAAGTCTGTGGCTGGTCATGTGGCGACTGAGGACATCAACTTTGGTTACTGTACTGAAATCATGGTAGCTCTTAAGCAAGGTCCAACCTATGCCAAAGATTTTGACTACGATGAATTCCGTAACTACTTGAATGAACTTGGAGATTCTCTCCTCGTTGTCAATGATGATGAAATCGTCAAAGTCCATGTCCATACAGAAGATCCAGGACTTGTCATGCAAGAAGGTCTCAAATATGGTAGCTTGGTCAAGGTAAAAGTTGACAATATGCGTAACCAACACGAAGCACAGGTTGAGAAAGAAGCTGCTCAAGTTAGCAAGCCAGCTGAAGAAAAAGAGTATGCTTTGATTGCCGTGGTGGCTGGTAAAGGTCTAGCAGATATCTTCCGTTCTCAAGGTGTGGATTATGTTATCGAAGGCGGTCAAACCATGAACCCTTCAACAGAAGACTTTATCAAGGCTGTTGAACAGGTCAACGCTCGTAACATTATCTTCCTGCCAAACAACAAAAACATCTTCATGGCAGCTCAATCTGCAGCAGAAGTTTTGGAGCAACCAGCAGTAGTGGTGGAAGCTCGCACTCTTCCTCAAGGTTTGACAAGTCTTCTTGCTTTTGATCCAAGTAAGTCCATCGAAGAAAACCAAGAGCGTATGACAGCTGCTCTTAGCGATGTCGTTAGCGGAAGCGTCACAACAGCTGTGCGTGATACAACCATTGATGGCTTAGAAATCCATGAAAATGATAATCTAGGTATGGTGGATGGGAAAATTCTCGTGTCAAACCCTGACATGCACCAAACCTTGACAGAAACTTTGAAACATATGTTGGATGAAGATAGTGAAATCGTAACCTTCTATGTCGGTGAAGACGGAAGCGAAGAACTTGCCAATGAAATTGCTCAAGAAATCGCAGAAGAATTCGAAGACGTTGAAGTCGAGATTCACCAAGGTCAACAACCTGTTTACCCATACCTATTTAGTGTAGAATAAGATTAATGAAGGACTGAGAAATCAGTTCTTTTTTTCTTTTTAAATAATGAAATCGGTATCTTTTAAATAAAAACCAAAATAACATTCATAAATAAACGTTAAAATAGAAAATTCAGAAAATTTCTTCTTTTGTCTTGAAAAATTTTGAAAAAGTGGTATGATAGTAACAAGTTATTTTTAAGAGGAAAGAAAGGGGAACAATGGAGAAAATCAGTTTAGAATCTCCTAAGACGGGGTCTGACCTAGTTTTGGAAACACTTCGTGATTTAGGAATTGATACCATCTTTGGCTATCCTGGTGGTGCAGTCTTGCCTTTTTATGATGCGATATATAATTTTAAAGGCATTCGCCACATTCTAGGACGCCATGAGCAAGGCTGTCTGCATGAAGCTGAAGGTTATGCTAAATCAACTGGAAAGTTGGGTGTTGCCGTCGTTACTAGCGGACCGGGAGCAACAAATGCCATTACAGGGATTGCGGATGCCATGAGCGATAGTGTTCCCCTTTTGGTCTTTACAGGTCAGGTGGCGCGAGCAGGGATTGGGAAGGATGCCTTTCAGGAGGCAGACATCGTGGGAATTACCATGCCAATCACTAAGTACAATTACCAAGTTCGTGAGACAGCTGATATTCCTCGTATCATTACGGAAGCTGTCCATATCGCAACTACAGGCCGTCCAGGGCCAGTTGTAATTGACCTACCTAAAGACGTATCTGCTTTAGAAACAGACTTCATCTATTCATCAGAAGTGAACCTACCAAGCTATCAGCCGACTCTTGAGCCAAATGATATGCAAATCAAGAAAATCTTGAAGCAATTATCCAAGGCTAAAAAGCCAGTCTTGCTAGCTGGTGGTGGAATTAGTTATGCTGAAGCTGCTGCAGAATTAAATGAATTTGCAGAACGCTATCAAATTCCGGTGGTAACCAGTCTTTTGGGACAAGGAACGATTGCAACGAGTCATCCACTCTTCCTTGGAATGGGAGGCATGCACGGGTCATTCGCAGCTAATATTGCCATGACGGAAGCGGACTTTATGATTAGTATTGGTTGCCGTTTCGATGACCGTTTGACGGGGAATCCAAAGACTTTTGCTAAGAATGCTAAGGTTGCTCACATTGATATTGACCCAGCTGAGATTGGTAAGATTATCAGTGCAGATATTCCTGTAGTTGGAGATGCTAAGAAAGCCTTGCAAATGTTGCTAGCAGAACCAACAGTTCATAACAATACTGAGAAATGGATTGAAAAAGTTACCAAAGACAAGAACCGCGTTCGTTCTTATGATAAGAAAGAGCGTGTAGTTCAACCGCAAGCTGTTATTGAACGAATTGGTGAATTAACTAACGGAGATGCCATTGTGGTCACAGACGTAGGTCAACACCAAATGTGGACAGCCCAGTATTATCCCTACCAAAATGAACGTCAGTTAGTGACTTCAGGTGGTTTAGGAACCATGGGATTTGGAATTCCAGCAGCAATCGGGGCTAAAATTGCTAACCCAGATAAGGAAGTAGTCTTGTTTGTTGGGGATGGCGGTTTCCAAATGACTAATCAGGAATTGGCGATTTTGAACATTTACAAGGTGCCAATCAAGGTGGTTATGCTGAACAACCACTCACTTGGAATGGTTCGCCAGTGGCAGGAATCCTTCTATGAAGGCAGAACGTCAGAGTCGGTCTTTGATACCCTTCCTGATTTCCAATTGATGGCACAGGCTTATGGCATTAAAAACTATAAGTTTGACAATCCTGAGACCTTGGCTCAAGACCTTGAAGTCATCACGGAGGATGTTCCTATGCTAATCGAGGTAGATATTTCTCGTAAGGAACAGGTGTTACCAATGGTACCAGCTGGTAAGAGTAATCATGAGATGTTGGGGGTGAAGTTCCATGCGTAGAATGTTAACAGCAAAACTACAAAATCGTTCAGGAGTCCTCAATCGCTTTACAGGTGTCCTATCTCGTCGTCAGGTTAATATCGAAAGCATCTCTGTTGGAGCAACAGAAGATCCGAATGTATCGCGTATTACCATTATTATTGATGTAGCTTCACATGATGAAGTGGAGCAAATCATCAAGCAACTTAATCGTCAGATTGATGTGATTCGCATTCGAGATATTACGGATAAACCACACTTGGAGCGCGAGGTGATTTTGGTTAAGATGTCAGCGCCAGCTGAGAAGCGAGCTGAGATTCTAGCCATTATTCAACCTTTCCGTGCAACAGTGGTAGACGTAGCGCCAAGCTCGATTACCATTCAGATGACAGGAAATGCTGAAAAGAGTGAAGCTCTATTGCGAGTCATTCGACCATACGGTATTCGCAATATCGCTCGTACGGGTGCAACTGGATTTACCCGCGATTAAAAATCCAACTTAAATTTGTTAAACCAGCCTAAAAGGCAATAAATAATAGAAAAGAGAGAAAAACTATGGCAGTTCAAATGGAATACGAAAAAGATGTTAAAGTAGCAGCACTTGACGGTAAAAAAATTGCCGTTATCGGTTATGGTTCACAAGGACATGCGCATGCTCAAAACTTGCGTGATTCAGGTCGTGACGTTATTATCGGTGTACGTCCAGGTAAATCTTTTGATAAAGCAAAAGAAGATGGATTTGACACTTACACAGTAGCAGAAGCTACTAAATTGGCTGACGTTATCATGATTTTGGCACCAGACGAAATCCAACAAGAATTGTACGAAGCAGAAATCGCTCCAAACTTGGAAGCTGGAAACGCAGTTGGATTTGCTCATGGTTTCAACATCCACTTTGAATTTATCAAAGTTCCTGCAGATGTAGATGTCTTTATGTGTGCACCTAAAGGACCAGGACACTTGGTGCGCCGTACTTATGAAGAAGGATTTGGTGTTCCAGCTCTTTATGCAGTTTACCAAGATGCAACAGGAAATGCTAAAAACATTGCTATGGACTGGTGTAAAGGTGTTGGAGCAGCTCGTGTAGGTCTTCTTGAAACAACTTACAAAGAAGAAACTGAAGAAGATTTGTTTGGTGAACAAGCTGTACTTTGTGGTGGTTTGACTGCCCTTATCGAAGCAGGTTTCGAAGTCTTGACAGAAGCAGGTTACGCTCCAGAATTGGCTTACTTTGAAGTTCTTCACGAAATGAAATTGATCGTTGATTTGATCTACGAAGGTGGATTCAAGAAAATGCGTCAATCTATTTCAAACACTGCTGAATATGGTGACTATGTATCAGGTCCACGTGTAATCACTGAGCAAGTTAAAGAAAATATGAAAGCTGTCTTGGCAGACATCCAAAATGGTAAATTTGCAAATGACTTTGTAAATGACTATAAAGCTGGACGTCCAAAATTGACTGCTTACCGTGAACAAGCAGCTAACCTTGAAATTGAAAAAGTTGGTGCAGAATTGCGTAAAGCAATGCCATTCGTTGGTAAAAACGACGATGATGCATTCAAAATCTATAACTAATTAGAAAGCAAAGAATTTTGCTAAAATAGTAGCTTCAGCTATTCGTGGGATATTAGATATACTTATTTAGGGGTTAAAATCATATGAATATTACCAATTTGTTTTCTATCAAGACAGGATGTGATGAAACTGATAGGCAACTGCAAAAATTATTTTTTCAGTTGGATTTACAATTGGGAGAATTGACAGATCAACTAAGAAAATTAGATTCTAATTTTGTTCCTCGTAGTCAATTTGTAGACACGCTGGATTTGAATGATGTAGAATATAAAGAAATTTTAAACTATTTTATCTTCCATCGTAATGATAGTGAAGAAAGTTTGGCAGAATGGTTATATGATTGGATTTCCACAAATCGTTATGAACTTCCTAAAGAGTTTTCTATTCGTATGGCTCATAAATATCATGAAAGTGTTGCTGAAGTTTTTGGAGATGAATAACTAAAAAAACAGTCATTAGTGACTGTTTTTTATAGAAAAAGAGGTTTTATATGTTAAGTTCAAAAGATATCATCAAGGCTCACAAGGTCTTGAACGGTGTGGTTGTGAATACACCGCTTGATTATGACCATTATTTATCGGAGAAGTATGGTGCTAAGATTTATTTGAAAAAGGAAAATGCCCAACGTGTTCGTTCTTTTAAAATTCGTGGTGCCTATTATGCTATTTCTCAGCTCAGCAAGGAAGAGCGTGAGCGTGGGGTAGTCTGCGCCTCTGCGGGAAATCATGCGCAGGGAGTTGCCTATACTTGTAATGAGATGAAAATTCCTGCTACTATTTTTATGCCCATTACTACTCCGCAACAAAAAATTGGGCAGGTTCGCTTTTTTGGTGGGGATTTCGTGACCATTAAACTAGTTGGAGATACCTTTGATGCCTCAGCTAAAGCAGCTCAAGAATTTACAGTCTCTGAAAATCGTACCTTTATTGATCCCTTTGATGATGCCCATGTTCAAGCTGGTCAAGGGACGGTTGCTTATGAGATTTTAGAAGAAGCTCGAAAAGAATCGATTGATTTTGATGCTGTCTTGGTCCCTGTTGGTGGTGGCGGTCTCATTGCCGGGGTTTCTACCTATATCAAGGAAACAAGTCCAGAGATTGAGGTTATCGGAGTAGAGGCTAATGGAGCGCGTTCTATGAAGGCTGCTTTTGAAGCTGGTGGTCCAGTCAAACTCAAAGAAATTGACAAATTTGCGGATGGGATTGCTGTGCAAAAGGTAGGACAGTTGACCTATGAAGCAACCCGTCAACATGTTCAAACCTTAGTAGGTGTTGATGAGGGATTGATTTCTGAAACCTTGATTGACCTCTACTCCAAGCAAGGGATTGTTGCAGAACCTGCTGGAGCGGCTAGTATCGCTTCTTTAGAAGTTTTAGCTGAATATATCAAGGGGAAAACCATTTGTTGTATCATTTCTGGAGGAAATAATGATATCAACCGTATGCCAGAAATGGAAGAACGTGCCTTGATTTATGATGGGATCAAGCATTACTTTGTGGTCAACTTCCCACAGCGTCCAGGAGCTTTGCGTGAGTTTGTAAATGATATCTTGGGGCCAAATGATGATATCACACGTTTTGAGTATATCAAACGAGCTAGCAAGGGGACAGGCCCAGTATTGATTGGTATTGCCTTAGCAGATAAGCATGATTATGCAGGTTTAATCCGTAGAATGGAAGGTTTTGATCCAACTTATATTAACTTAAATGGGAATGAAACGCTTTATAATATGCTTGTCTGAGGACTAATAAAAAAATATCATATTATTTGCACAACTGATGTATAGGTGCTATAATGAAGATGAAGAAAGGGGGCGATTCCTATGGTTTTAGGAAACTTATCGTGCAATTCTTACTTCTGTTCATTATAGCACTTATGATGTTTGGATCAGATTTCCATCCTTCATTTTGATTTCCCGTCTATTTTGAAAAGTAAACTCACACGGTCTTTAAGATGTGATTTGATTTCTTTTTATTGACAAATATACCATATTAAAAGGATATATGAGCAACTGACTGAGCTTATCTGTCTTGTCATCTTTATTAAGGATGGTTTAGAGAATCGGGTGTCTGCTTCTAGGCTAGCACCTCAATATCCAAATGCGTGATGAGTTTGAATAATATAAGGAATAACTATCTATCAGATGATTTCTTGAGGAAGAAAGATAGGAGTTTTTGAGCTAGTGAAGGCTTTGATTTCTAAAGGTTAGGGCTGTCATCTTCAGTTCTTAAATCGAAGAAATAAGCTATCTTACGGAAATAGGGAAGCATTTTTTTAAAAGCTTGAATAATTTTGCACCTCAAGAGGGTAATAATACAATATTTTTATTAGCAAATATTTATGGTGTAGAGGCTAGCAAAACCTATATATTATCGGCTTTAAAAAGGAAGTAAGAAAATTCTGAACTAATTATTTTTGTTGAATATATGTTTTTTTATTGACAAAAGTAGTAAAAACGTATACAATTAAATATTGTAAAGAAGAAAATAGGAGAAAAACATGGCTAAGTCAAACTTTGAAAAAGTAGAATCAGTTGTTGGCTGGGTTCGTGATAAGAAAATCACAGGCTACCGTATCTCTAAAGAAACGAATGCACGTGAAATGTCTATCATTGCTCTGGCGCAGGGTCGTGCAAAAGTAAAAAATATTTCATTTGAAACAGCCCTAGGCCTAATTGATTTCTATGAAAAAAATCATGAAAAATTTGAAGATTAATCTTTGGATAACGGCGGATTCTTGACCCTCAAGTAGTAGAGATAGAGAATCTGCCTTTTCATTTTGGACAGCAAAAAGACTGCACGGTTGATGCAGCCTTTTCTTTTTATTTGAGATAGCGTTGAAGGAATTCTTTTGTACGGTCTTCTTTAGGATTAGTGAAGAGGTCTTCTGGTTTGCCTTCTTCAGCGATTACACCCTTATCCATGAAGATAACACGGTGAGAGACATCACGGGCGAATTCCATTTCGTGGGTTACAACAATCATGGTCAAGCCTTCCTGAGCCAGATCTTGCATGATTTTGAGGACTTCTCCAACCATTTCTGGATCGAGAGCTGATGTTGGTTCATCAAAGAGAATAGCGTCTGGATTCATTGAAAGGGCACGAGCGATGGCGACACGTTGTTTTTGACCACCTGAGAGTTGTTTTGGTTTGGCTTGCCAGTAGCGTTCCCCCATGCCGACCTTTTCTAGGTTTTCTTTGGCAATCTTTTCAGCTTCTGTACGTTCGCGTTTAAGGACAGTTGTCTGAGCGACAATTGTGTTTTCAAGCACGTTGAGATTTTCAAAGAGGTTAAAGGATTGGAACACCATCCCCAACTTTTCACGGTATTGCGTGAGGTCATAGCCTTTTTCGAGGACGTTTTGTCCATGATAAAGAATTTGTCCATCAGTTGGCGTTTCAAGTAGGTTAATGGAGCGTAGGAAGGTTGATTTTCCGCTTCCAGAGCTTCCGATGATAGAGATAACTTCTCCCTTGTGGACAGTGAGAGAAATGTCTTTTAACACTTCGTTTTGGCCATAGGATTTTTTGAGGTGTTTAATTTCAAGGATTGCTTGGGTCATTATTTTAAATCCTCCGTTTGCATTTGGTTAGCACCTGTAGTATAGGTATCCATGTCCATTCGGCGCTCGATGAAGCGTAGGATACGTGTTACGGTGAAGGTGAGGACAAAGTAAATCACGGCGATGATTGTAAATGTCTGGAAGTATTGATAGGTTTGTGTTGCCACGGTATTTCCTGAGAAATAAAGTTCGACAACAGAGATAACGTTCAATACAGATGTATCTTTGATATTGATGACAAATTCATTACCAGTTGCTGGTAGGATATTGCGAACAACCTGAGGTAGGACAATCTTACGCATGGTTTGGTTATGAGTCATACCAAGAGCAGTCGCAGCTTCAAATTGTCCCTTGTCAACTGCCAGAATACCACCACGTACTATTTCAGTCATGTAGGCACCAGTGTTGATTGAAACGATGAAGATAGCAGCCAGTGTGCGGTCAAGGTTGATACCGAAAGCTTGGGCAGTTCCATAGTAGATAACCATCGATTGAACGATCATTGGGGTACCACGGAAAATTTCAATGTAGACATTGAGGATCCAGCCGATTAGTTTTTGTAATCCATAAATGGCTTTATTTTCAGAGAGAGGAGCAGTACGGAAAACACCAATGGCAAGACCGATGATGAGACCGATGATGGTTCCGACGATAGAGATTAAAAGAGTGATACCAGCACCACGCAAGAGTTGTTGCCAGTTTTCCGAAAGAATTTTAGTGACTTGGCTAAAGAAACTACTGCTAGTCTCTTCAGTTGTTGTAGCTTCGGCAGGTTGTTCCTTGATCATACGATCCATCAAGGCAACTTGGTCGTCTTTTGAAATGGTTTCAATGCTGGCATTGATTTGGCTAATACGATTGTCATCTTTACGAAGTCCGATGGCGATAGCTGTATCTTCTTCCCCAGTTTTGAAACCTGGTTCTACTTGAACCATCTTGAACTTAGAGTTAGCAGCTTCGGCAGTCAGAGCTTCAGGGCGTTCAGAAACATAGGCATCGATGACACCGGCCTCAAGTGCTTGGCGCATTTGAGCGAAGTCTCCCATGGCAGTTTCTTTTTTAGCACCTGGGATTTGTGCAATCAAATCATAAAGGTAGACCCCTTGTTGAGAAGTGATTTTTGCACCGTTAAAGTCATCTAAAGATTTAGCATTTGCGTAGGCAGAATCTTTTTTGACCAGTAGAACTGGTTCGCTAGTGTAGTAACTGCTCGAAAAGGCAATTTCTTGTTTACGCTCGGCAGTAGGACTCATACCTGCGATAATCATGTCAATCTTACCAGAAGTAAGGGCAGGAACTAGACCTTCCCACTTTGTTTTAACAACCAAAGGTTCTTTACCTAAGTCCTTAGCGATTTTCTTGGCAATTTGGACATCGTATCCGTTAGCATACTGGTTAGTCCCATCGATTTTGACAGCCCCATTGCTATCATCGTCCTGGGTCCAGTTAAAGGGAGCATATGCTGCTTCCATCCCGATGCGTAAATATTCATCGGCTTGAGCAACATTGACAAGTCCCAGCATCAGCAAGAGACTTGTGAAAATAGATAAGTATATTTTTCTCATGATTTCTCCTATTTCTAATCTATTAAAAAATAACTGTCTCCTATTTTATCGAAAAAAACTCTATTTTTCAATATAGGTAAGCCCTTACTTGAGAAAAAATGATATAATGATAGCAAAGATAAAAAGGGGGCTTAGTTGATGAAAAAAACTTTTTTCTTACTGATGTTTGGCTTGTTTTGCCTTCTGCCACTTTCTGTTTTCGCCATTGATTTCAAGATAAACTCTTATCAAGGTGATTTGTATATTCATGCAGACAATACAGCAGAATTTAGACAGAAGATAGTTTACCAGTTTGAGGAGGACTTTAAGGGCCAAATCGTAGGACTTGGTCGTGCAGGCAAGATGCCTAGTGGATTTGACATTGATCCTCATCCAAAGGTTCAGGCTGCGAAAAATGGTGCTGAACTAGCAGATGTTACTAGCGAAGTGACAGAAGAAACGGATGGTTATACTGTTAAAGTCTATAATCCAGGCCAGGAAGGCGACACAGTTGAAGTTGACCTTACATGGAACTTAAAGAATTTGCTTTTCCTTTATGATGACATTGCTGAATTAAATTGGCAACCTTTAACAGATAGTTCAGGGGCTATTGGAAAGTTTGAATTTCATGTAAGGGGAGATAATGGTGCTGAAAAACTCTTTTTCCATACAGGCAAACTTTTTAGAGAGGGAACGGTTGAAAAGAGTAACCTTGATTATACTATTCGTTTAGACAATCTTCCGGCTAAGCGTGGAGTTGAATTGCATGCCTACTGGCCTCGGACCGATTTTACTAGCGCTAGGGATCAGGGGGTGAAAGGGAATCGTTTAGAAGAGTTTAATAAGATAGAAGACTCGATTGTTAGAGAAAAAGATCAGAGTAAACAACTCCTTACTTGGGTCTTCCCTTCGATCCTTTCTATCTCCTTGTTATTGAGTGTCTGCTTTTATTTTATTTATAGAAGAAAGACCACTCCTTCAGTTAAATATGCAAAAAATCATCGTCTTTATGAACCACCAATGGAATTAGAGCCTATGGTTTTATCAGAGGCGGTTTACTCGACCTCCTTGGAGGAAGTGAGTCCTCTAATCAAAGGAGCAGGTAAATTCACCTTTGACCAACTTATTCAAGCTACTTTGTTAGATGTGATAGACCGTGGGAATGTGTCTATTATTTCAGAAGGAGATGCAGTTGGTTTGAGGCTGGTCAAAGAAGATGGTTTGTCCAGTTTTGAGAAAGACTGTCTAAATCTGGCTTTTTCAGGAAAAAAAGAAGCCACTCTTTCCAACTTGTTTGCGGATTACAAGGTATCTGATAGTCTTTATCGTAGAGCAAAAGTCTCTGATGAAAAACGGATTCAAGCAAGGGGGCGTCAACTCAAATCTTCTTTTGAAGAAGTATTGAACCAGATGCAAGAAGGAGTGAGAAATCGAGTTACCTTCTGGGGGCTCCCAGATTATTATCGTCCTTTAACTGGTGGGGAAAAGGCCTTGCAAGTGGGTATGGGGGTCTTGACTATCTTGCCCCTATTTATCGGATTTGGTTTGTTCTTGTACAGTTTGGATGTTTATGGCTATCTTTACCTCCTCTTGCCAATACTTGGTTTTCTAGGTTTGGTGTTGGCTGTTTTCTATTATTGGAAGCTTCGACTAAATAATCGTGATGGTGTCCTAAATGAAGCAGGAGCAGAAGTCTACTATCTCTGGACCAGTTTTGAAAATATGTTGCGGGAGATTGCGCGATTGGATCAGGCAGAGTTGGAAAGTATTGTGGTCTGGAATCGCCTTTTGGTCTATGCGACTTTATTTGGCTATGCGGACAAGGTCAGCCATTTGATGAAGGTTCACCATATTCAAGTGGAAAATCCAGATATCAATCTCTATGTAGCTTATGGCTGGCACAGTATGTTTTATCATTCAAGTGCGCAAATGAGCCATTATGCCAGCATCGCAAACACAGCAAGCACCTATTCCGTATCTTCTGGAAGTGGAAGTTCTGGCGGTGGATTCTCCGGAGGCGGAGGCGGTGGAAGTATCGGTGCCTTTTAAAGAGAACTGCCATAGACTGAAAAAGTATGCTATAATGGAAGATAGAAAAAAGGAGTAATCTATGTATCTTATTGAAATTTTAAAATCTATCTTCTTCGGAATTGTTGAAGGAATTACGGAATGGTTGCCTATTTCCAGTACAGGGCACTTGATTTTAGCAGAGGAGTTTATCCAATACCAAAATCAGAATGAAGCCTTTGTGTCCATGTTTAATGTTGTAATTCAGCTGGGAGCGATTTTGGCGGTCATGGTTATTTACTTTAACAAGCTCAATCCATTCAAACCGACTAAGGATAAGCAGGAAGTTCGTAAGACTTGGAGACTATGGTTGAAGGTCTTGATTGCGACCTTGCCTTTGCTTGGTGTCTTTAAATTTGATGATTGGTTTGACACCCACTTCCATAACATGGTTTCTGTTGCTCTCATGTTGATTATCTACGGGATTGCCTTTATCTATTTGGAAAAGCGCAATAAAGCGCGTGCTATCGAGCCAAGTGTAACAGAGTTGGACAAGCTTCCTTATACGACAGCTTTCTATATCGGACTCTTCCAAGTTCTTGCTCTTTTACCAGGGACTAGCCGTTCAGGAGCAACGATTGTCGGTGGTTTGTTGAATGGAACTAGTCGTTCTGTTGTGACAGAATTTACTTTCTATCTTGGAATTCCTGTTATGTTTGGAGCTAGTGCATTAAAGATTTTCAAATTTGTGAAAGCAGGACAGCTCTTGAGCTTTGGGCAATTGTTCTTGCTCTTGGTTGCGATGGGAGTCGCCTTTGCAGTCAGCATGGTCGCTATTCGTTTCTTGACCAGCTATGTGAAAAAACACGATTTTACCCTTTTTGGTAAATACCGTATCGTGCTTGGTAGTGTTTTGCTACTGTATAGTTTTGTTCGTTTATTTGTATAAGAAAAACCTTGAAGGGGCAGCTCTTCAAGGTTTTAAAATCCAGTCACGGTAATCCCCAACAGGCGGACACCTCTTTCTTTCTCGCTTAACTCTTCATAGAGTTGCAGGGCTATTTGGCTTATCTGACTAGCATACTGTGTTTTTTGAGTCAGACTTTTTCGTTTGGTAAGAGTTGAAAAGTCCTCGTAGCGGATTTTCAAAATAACAATTTTTCCAGCTTTTTCTTGCTGACTGAGATTGAGAGCGACTCTTTCTGATAGAAGAGTCAGCTCTTTTTTGATATCTTCCTCGGCACGGAGAATCTTCCCGTAGGTTTTCTCCTTGCCGATTGATTTACGGATGCGATTGGATTTGACGGGGGAATTGTGAATACCACGAGCCTTTCGATACAGGTCATAGCCCAGTCTACCAAAGCGGTCTATTAGGGTCACTTCAGGAACTTCAAGTAGGTCAGCACCAGTAAAAACACCCATGTGATGAAGCCGTTCCACCGTCTTTTTTCCTACTCCATGAAACTTGGCCACGTCCATTTGTTTGAGAAAATCCTCAGCCTGGTCAGGTAGAATCACTGTCAGACCATGTGGTTTTTGATAATCGCTCGCCATTTTAGCTAAGAATTTGTTATAAGAAACGCCAGCAGAAGCAGTTAGATGGAGTTCCTGCCAGATATCCTCTTGAATGAGACGAGCGATTTTGACCGCTGACTTAATCCCAAGTTTATTTTCTGTTACATCCAAATAGGCTTCGTCAATACTCATAGGTTCAATCAAATCTGTATAGCGCTTAAAGATAGCTCGAATCTGGAGTCCCACAGTCTTGTATTTTTCATAATTCCCTGAGATAAAGACTGCCTGGGGACAACGTTCGTAGGCTTCCTTGGAGCTCATGGCTGAATGGACACCAAAAACTCGAGCCTCATAGCTACAAGTGGAAACGACACCACGTCCACCTGTTTGCCGAGGGTCGCTTCCGATAATGACAGGTTTTCCTCTGAGTTTAGGATTATCCCTGATTTCCACTGCAGCAAAAAAGGCATCCATGTCAATATGGATGATTTTTCTTGACAAATCATTTAACAAAGGAAAAATCAACATGTCTAGCCCCCTTTTTACCGCTTATTTTCTTTTATTATACCTTTTTTTCTGAAAAAAAGAAAAAAGGACTTTATTTTTTCAAAAATATAATACAGTTTGAAATAAAATGTAGACTGTTTTAGAAAAGAAAGTGTAAAAATAGGGAATTTTCACTTGTTGAAATCGGTTACTGTATGGTATACTTGACTCATGAATGTAACAGATGGTTGTTACTAGAAAGAAAAAAGAGGACATTAACATGGTTGTTAAAACAGTTGTTGAAGCACAAGATATTTTTGACAAAGCTTGGGAAGGCTTCAAAGGCGTAGATTGGAAAGAAAAAGCAAGTGTATCACGCTTCGTACAAGCTAACTACACACCTTACGATGGAGATGAAAGCTTCCTTGCTGGACCAACAGAACGTTCACTTCACATCAAAAAAATTGTAGAAGAAACGAAGGCACACTACGAAGAAACTCGTTTCCCAATGGACACTCGTCCAACATCTATCGCTGACATTCCAGCAGGATTTATCGATAAAGAAAACGAAGTTATCTTCGGTATCCAAAACGATGAACTCTTCAAATTGAACTTCATGCCAAAAGGTGGTATCCGTATGGCTGAAACTACTTTGAAAGAAAATGGATACGAACCAGACCCAGCTGTTCACGAAATCTTCACTAAATACGTAACAACAGTTAACGACGGTATCTTCCGTGCCTACACTTCAAATATTCGTCGCGCACGTCACGCTCACACTGTAACTGGTCTTCCAGATGCATACTCACGTGGACGTATCATCGGTGTTTACGCACGTCTTGCTCTTTACGGTGCAGACTACTTGATGCAAGAAAAAGTAAACGACTGGAATGCAATCGAAGAAATCGATGAAGAAACAATCCGTCTTCGTGAAGAAATCAATCTTCAATACCAAGCATTGCAACAAGTTGTTCGCTTGGGTGACCTTTACGGAGTTGATGTTCGCAAACCAGCTATGAACGTTAAAGAAGCTATCCAATGGGTTAACATCGCCTTCATGGCTGTCTGCCGTGTTATCAACGGTGCTGCTACATCTCTAGGACGTGTACCAATCGTTTTGGACATCTTTGCAGAACGTGACCTTGCTCGTGGTACATTTACTGAATCAGAAATCCAAGAATTCGTTGATGATTTCGTTATGAAACTTCGTACAGTTAAATTTGCTCGTACAAAAGCTTATGACCAATTGTACTCAGGTGACCCAACATTCATCACAACTTCTATGGCAGGTATGGGTAACGACGGTCGTCACCGTGTTACTAAGATGGACTACCGTTTCTTGAACACTCTTGACAACATCGGTAACTCTCCAGAACCAAACTTGACAGTTCTTTGGACTGACAAATTGCCATACAACTTCCGTCGCTACTGTATGCATATGAGCCACAAACACTCTTCTATCCAATATGAAGGTGTAACAACAATGGCTAAAGACGGATATGGTGAAATGAGCTGTATCTCATGTTGTGTGTCTCCACTTGACCCAGAAAACGAAGAACAACGCCACAACATCCAGTACTTCGGTGCTCGTGTAAACGTATTGAAAGCCCTTCTTACTGGTTTGAACGGTGGTTACGACGATGTTCACAAAGACTACAAAGTATTTGACATCGAACCAATCCGTGACGAAGTTCTTGAATTTGAATCAGTTAAAGCTAACTTTGAAAAATCTCTTGACTGGTTGACAGACACTTACGTCGATGCTTTGAACATCATTCACTACATGACTGATAAGTACAACTACGAAGCTGTTCAAATGGCCTTCTTGCCAACTAAACAACGTGCCAACATGGGATTCGGTATCTGTGGATTCGCCAACACAGTTGATACATTGTCAGCGATTAAATACGCTACAGTTAAACCAATTCGTGATGAAAATGGCTACATCTACGATTACGAAACAATCGGTGAATACCCACGTTGGGGTGAAGATGACCCACGTTCAAACGAATTGGCAGAATGGTTGATCGAAGCTTACACAACTCGTCTACGTAGCCACAAACTTTACAAAGACGCAGAAGCTACTGTATCACTTTTGACAATCACATCTAACGTTGCTTATTCTAAACAAACTGGTAACTCACCAGTCCACAAAGGTGTATACCTCAACGAAGATGGTTCTGTGAACTTGTCTAAACTTGAATTCTTCTCACCAGGTGCTAACCCATCTAACAAAGCTAAAGGTGGATGGTTGCAAAACTTGAACTCACTTTCTAGCCTTGACTTTAGTTATGCAGCTGATGGTATCTCATTGACTACACAAGTATCACCTCGTGCTCTTGGTAAGACTCGTGACGAACAAGTTGATAACTTGGTAACAATCCTTGATGGTTACTTCGAAAACGGTGGACAACACGTTAACTTGAACGTTATGGACTTGAACGATGTTTACGAAAAGATCATGTCAGGTGAAGATGTTATCGTACGTATCTCTGGATACTGTGTAAACACTAAATACCTCACTCCAGAACAAAAAACTGAATTGACACAACGTGTCTTCCACGAAGTTCTTTCAATGGATGACGCCTTGGATGCATTGAGCTAATCAAGTTTTTGAATAATAAAAAGGAACCCTCGGTCAGTCGACTGAGGGTTTTGTGTTTGGGATAGTGTGAGCAATTCCTTCGGAGCAATATGCAATGTTTTTGGGAAAGAATAGTGGACTGAATCTGAAATATAATAGATTGAAACTAGAATAGTACACCTTTATTTCTAAAACATTGTTAGAAATCGATTTGACTGTCCTGATCGATTGGTCCTATTCTTATTTCATTTTACTATAGTCCACTAAAACGTCTCAAACAGTGCTAGAAATTGACTGGAATTCTCTAAGCGATTTGTTCAGTTTTTATTTCATTTCATCATAAAAACAAGACGACTGGCTAATTGACAATCATCTTGTTTGATACTGTTAATAAAATTCGCGAAGTTTATCTTGATTTTCTTTAAAAAATTTTTCTAACCAATCCATACCATAAGCATAACTAAAACCTTCTAAGAGAACAGAGAGGTCAATAGTATCAAATCCCATGTCTTTTAAATATTTAAAGGTATCGAATGGTGAATGAAAGTTTTTGTATTTAATAATTGCACCAATATCTTTCAAATCCTGCTCCCTGATACTCATCATCTTCATTCCTAACACATACTCAATAGGGACTACTAAAACGGTCAGATTCTCAAATGAGTACAAGGATTCACATAAACTTAAGGGAGGTTGTTTGTTCATATTTGCAACATGATTGTTGAGCCATAACTCTTCGTGGGTGTTAAGATTAAACTGTTTTCCTACACGAGCAATAATTTCATTGATTTTCTGATTTTGGTCATAAAAAGCATCAACATCTTGTGTGGCACGTAAACCATGATATTCTAAGACATAACCACCGACACAGATAATTGTTAAAGTCAGATTTTCCTGAATTAATTCCTTATTTAGGGCTTGGAATACCGGTTTCATTTTATCCATGCTTGTATTTCTCCATCAATTTTTGAACATTGGTTAACTTAGCAGGTTTATTTAATGAAATCACATATTTATGAGTTGGAGTATGCTCTTGAAAGGCATACTTCAAGCTAATTTTTTGAAAATGGGTTAGTTCTTTGGAGTCTAGCAACTTTTCTATATCTTGGTTTGTTAAATAAGAATAGTCTTCAAAAATAACTTTTCGCAAATAGCGAAACCAATGGCTTGCGTTGAATTGTGATTGTTTGGATGCCTGTATCATATAATCGTACCAATCCATTGTCTTCCTCCTATGAAATTTAGTTTATCTTATTGTAGTTTATATTTAAAAATGTAGTTTTTCTTAATTAGCTCGTATCTATAGGATGATACTGAAAATTATCTTGTTGCTTTAAATCACAATCGAAAAATTCTGTTTTTCATCTTAGAAAAGAGTGTTTAGAAATGTAAAATGAACCTTTTTTCTTATCCAAGAACCTTACTAAAGTATATAATTTAGGAAGTCAATCCTGTATGATAATGTTTGTACTATCGTTGAGTTTTTGCTTAATTGCCTAACGAGATAAATTTTAGAAGAATTTTCGGTGTGATTTGACAAGCTTCTGACTGGAAGGATAGTTACACTAGTATTGTTTATTAAAATGAGGAGATAGAGAAAATTTGGAATCCATTTGCTTATTATCAATCGTTTTTTTAGCTTATTTGTCTTAGATTGGTATAGAACTGATTTATGGATTGATCCTCTTGTATCTTATCTTGTTCCTAAATATGTTGGTAGAAAAATGAAGCAGTTGTTACGAGTGTCTGTATTGGGAAAAATTTTATCTATACAATTCTTTAAATGATATGAAGGCTAGGAATGCCAAAACACTGACATATTTCGTTTAAACCCTATCCAGCCTCTTCAATTGTATTTGTAGAAATGCTATCAGTAATATATTCGCGAACACTATGATTTACAACAGTGTGGTCGTACATCTTTGTAACTTTATTATACAACAACCATTTACAGGTGTAAAGTTGAGCAGTGTCTTTAGTAAATTTAGGGACTTGTTTTGTCACAGTTTTGATACCTGTATTCGTTGTTTTATGAGCATTTAACGTTTCTTTTCATGTAGGCATTTCAATAATTAGAATGATATTTTTCCGAGGATGAACTTATATATTGTGACTTTTTAGAGTTATGATGCTTCTTGATTTGACTACCGCTATCACTTTTATCCACTTTTACAGTTTCATGCAGCATAGCGAGAAGGCGGTTTCCTATATGGAAGTTGTCTTGTTTTCATATTGTCTAAATACGAGATATTTACTACAGGTTATAGTTGATTTAAACAGGTCTATAGATTTCTAATATATATTAAGGTGAAATAATATCTTGTAATACATTGCTATGCTCTATGAAAAAAGCAACGATAGCTAATGCACAAGCTCCTATACTTCCACGATGTTTGTTGTAAGGTAAAATTTCAATTTCTATATTACGAGTAAAGGGAACAAAGTGGAGTTGATCTTGGATTTTATCCCTGACTTCATGAGTGAAAGGTTGATAATTAAGCAATTGACTGTTGATATAGATTTTATCAGCAGGATTGATGAGGAGAAGATTTGCAATAGAAGTGGCCAATAAATTGACTCCTTTATCAATTTGTTGGCGTAAAGCAGAGTCGCCTAAGTTGTAAGCTGTTAAAAGGGTATCTAAATGAATGTCTTTTTCAGTCTTTACAAGGCTTTTTAGTACAGTTAGTTGAGAATTTTTAAATAATAATTGGGCATGTTTGATTAACCAAGCATCAGAAATATATGTTTGTAAACAACCTTTTTTTCCGCATTCACAATATTGCCCATTCAATTCGACAATGGTGTGTCCAATTTCTCCGATATAAGGATTTTTAGAGGCTCCTATTTTTTCTTTTGTGAAAAAGGAAGTGTAAATACCTAATCCAGCGTGTAGGAAAATAAAATTATCGGGGGTATTGTGTGGGTTAAAAAGGTATTGTCCTATAGCCATACAATCGATATTATTTTTTACAATAAAAGGAAAATCGAATTTTTTAATTACATTTAATAAATTAAATGATTCCCATATGGGGTTGTTTGTAATGATGCTTCCGGAGTCTTTGTTATAATGTCCAGGTATTGATAAGCCAAATCCAAGTAATTTTGTCTCCAAAGGGACATACTTTGTAGCTGTTTTTATCATATTGGTAATGGTGGAATTGATTTCTGAAATAGGATAATCTTCATTCAAAATTTCTGTCTCGAAAAGAGTTTTCCCTTGTAAGTCACATAGACTGAGAAAGATACCTAGGACGTTTATTTCAATACCTCCAACAACATACGGAATATTATCTGTAATAGAAATAGTTTTTCTACGTCTTCCAGATCCGGAAAACTCGCTAAATTCATCACCAGTTTCGTATATGAGGGATTGTTCGCTTAGCTCTTTTATGATGTTAGTCGTTGTTGCTGGAGTAAGTCCTGTTTCATTAACAATATCTGTACGGGATGTTGCTGGATTTCGATATAGAAACTCCAGTATAGTGGCTCTATTGTGTAAAAAGGCTGATTGTTTTGTAATCATTTGTTTCCTCCTTTGGTTTATTTTATATTAAACATAAGAAAAAATCAATTAAAATTATTATTCTATACAAAGAAAAAAATATTGTAAAAACAGTAAAAAATATATTGACAACGCTTTCTGTTAGTGGTATATTTAATTTATAAAAAATAAAAAAAGGAGTTCCGGTGATGAACAATATTTTAACGTTTTTAGAAACGAAAGTCGCTCCGTTTGGTGAAAAAGTTGGCAACCAACGGCATTTGAAAGCTATTCGTGAAGGATTTATGATGGCAATGCCTTTGATTTTAGTCGGCTCTTTATTTCTTATTCTAATCAGTTGGCCTCAAGAGGCTTTTACAAATTGGCTGAATAGTGTTGGATTGCTAAGTATCTTGACAACTATGAATCAGTCAACAGTAGCGATTATCTCCTTGGTCGCTTGTTTCGGTATTGCCTACAGGTTGTCGGAAGGATATGGTACAGATGGTCCGTCGGCAGGGATCATAGCCTTATCCAGTTTTGTATTGATGGCACCTCGTTTTTCGAGTATGGTTTATGATAAAAATGGGGAGCAGGTCAAGCAGTTATTTGGCGGCGCAATACCATTTTCTAGCCTGAATGCATCTTCTTTATTTATGGCGATTACCATTGGATTGGTTACAGCAGAGATTTATCGTATGTTTATCCAGCGCGGAATTACGATAAAAATGCCAAGTGGTGTCCCAGATGTAGTAAGTAAATCATTTTCAGCTCTTTTACCTGGTTTTACTACTTTTGTTTTGTGGGCTCTGGTCTTAAAAGGTCTTGAAGCGGCAGGAGTTGCAGGAGGTCTCAACGGACTTTTAGGTGCAATTGTTGGAACACCGCTTAAGTTAATTGCAGGAACGCTTCCAGGTATGATTCTATGTGTTATTGTAAACTCATTCTTTTGGTTCTGTGGAGTTAATGGGGGACAAGTTTTAAATGCTTTTGTAGACCCAGTTTGGTTACAATTTACTACAGAAAACCAAGAAGCTGTGGCTGCAGGACAAACCCTACAACACATTATTACATTACCGTTTAAAGATTTATTTGTATTTATTGGTGGCGGTGGAGCGACTATTGGTCTTGCGATTTGTCTCTTCCTATTTAGTAAGAGTCGTGCTAATAAAACATTAGGTAAGCTAGCTATTATACCGTCTATCTTTAATATCAATACAGCTATTCTATTTACGTTTCCAACGGTTTTAAATCCGATTATGCTGATTCCGTTTATTGCTACTCCTACAATCAATGCCTTGATTACCTATGTATCAATGGCTGTAGGATTAGTACCTTATACAACAGGTGTAATCCTTCCGTGGACAATGCCACCGATCATAGGAGGATTCCTTGCGACAGGGGCTAGTTGGCGAGGAGCTCTATTACAAGTTGTTTTGATTTTGGTTTCTGTAGCAATTTATTATCCATTCTTCAAAATTGCAGATAAACGCAATCTTGAAAAAGAAAAAGCTACTGTTGGAGGGGAATAAGATGGTTATCAGAGTATTTGATCAGCAGAAAAATACTTATTCTAGCTTTGCCTTAGAGGAATTGAGTTACTATATGAACCAGGTATTTAATACCGATATAGAACTTGTCGAGGAGAAGGAAGCGGATATTTTTGTAGGATTAGTCAATGAAGAAGATGGAAAAGACCATATTTTCATCTCATTAAATAAGGGTAAGGGGAGAATTGAGTCCAATACAATTGTAGGTTTACTTATTGGAATTTACCGAATGTTTCATGAATTTGGTGTTGTGTATACTAGACCAGGGCGCGGACATGACTTTATTCCAGAGTTAAGATTTGAAGATTTTTTAGATAAAGAGCTATCTATAGATGAAACAGCCAGTTACTATCATAGGGGAGTATGTATAGAGGGAGCAGATTCATTTGAAAATATACTAGATTTCATTGATTGGCTACCTAAGATTGGGATGAACAGTTTTTTCATTCAGTTTGAAAATCCCTATTCTTTTTTGAAACGTTGGTATGAACATGAGTTTAATCCATACCTAAATAAAGAAAAATTCTCAAATGAATTAGTACAAGAATTGAGTGATAGGTTGGATAAAGAATTGCAAAAAAGAGGTCTTATTCATCATCGTGTTGGTCATGGATGGACAGGTGAGGTTTTAGGTTACTCTTCAAAATTTGGCTGGGAATCAGGTCTTAGTATTTCAGAGGAGAAGAAACCGTATGTCGCTGAAATAAACGGGAAACGAGAATTATTTAATACGGCTCCGATTTTGACCAGTCTGGATTTTTCAAATTCAGATGTGGCGGATAAGATGGTAGAAATTATTACGGATTATGCCAAGAAAAGACCTGATGTGAATTACTTACATGTATGGTTGTCGGATGCTCGTAATAATATTTGTGAATGCGAAAACTGTAGACAAGAATTGGTTTCGGATCAGTATATTCGTATTCTCAATCAATTGGATAGGGCTTTAAGGAGTGAGGGATTAGATACAAAGATTTGTTTCCTACTTTATCATGAGTTGTTATGGGCGCCTCAGAAAGAAAAATTAGATAATCCTGAACGCTTTACCATGATGTTTGCACCTATTACAAGAACATTTGAAATGAGTTATGCAGATGTAGATTTTGACAATTCCATACCTGCTCCTAAACCTTATATGCGTAATAAAATTATACTTCCGAATTCTCTTGAGGAAAATTTATCTTATCTTTTTGAGTGGCAAAAAACATTTAAAGGAGATAGTTTCGTATATGACTATCCTTTAGGGCGTGCTCATTATGGCGATTTAGGCTATATGAAAATTAGTCAAACTATTTACAAAGATGTATCTTATCTTTCAAACCTACATTTGAACGGGTACATTTCGTGTCAAGAATTACGTGCCGGATTCCCTCATAATTTTCCTAATTATGTTATGGGGCAAATGCTCTGGAAGAAGACAAGAAGTTATGAAGAATTGATTGAAGAATACTTTTCTGCTTTGTATGGGGAAAATTGGCAGTCTGTTGTTGAATATTTAGAAAAATTATCCATTTATTCCTCTTGTGATTATTTTAATGCAATTGGCAGCCGTCAAAATGATGTTTTAGCGAATCATTATTATATAGCTTACAATCTAGCTGATAATTTTTTACCAATTATTGAGGAAAATATTTCTAAGTTATTAAATAGTCAAAAGGATGAATGGAAACAGCTCAGTTATCATCGTGAATATGTTGTTAAGATGGCGAAGGCTTTATATCTTCAAGCAACCGGAAAAACAAGGCAAGCTCAAGATGAATGGAGAAATGTGTTGAATTATATCCGTGGGCACGAACTGCTATTCCAATCTAATTTGGATGTTTATCGTGTAATTGAAGTAGCAAAAAATTATGCTGGTTTCCACTTATAAATCATAAGTATAGAAAATGAACTAAGGTATTCAGAGAAGATTGATCCTAAATATTATGAAATTTAAGGATTTTTAAGATATTTAGGGTCGACTTTCTATTTGTATCGTAGCGAAGTCATTTTAATAATGATGTGTGAAAGATGGATCAAGATTGAGGAGGAAGAAAGATGAAATCAAAAGAAGAAATAAATATGCTTGGTTTTACAATTGTCGCTTACGCAGGAGATGCAAGGTCAGATTTGATGGATGCTTTGGCGTTTGCGAGAGATGGATATTTTGAACAGGCAAGAGAATTGGTTGAGTCTGCAAACGACTCAATAGTGTCTGCCCATCGAGAACAGACTAATTTATTAGCGGAGGAGGCATCTGGAGATAATTTTGAAGTGAGTTTTATCATGATTCATGGTCAAGATACTTTGATGACAACGATGCTATTGTATGATCAGGTAAAGTTTTTTATTGATGAATATGAACGAATTCGAAAGATTGAAGAACATATTGGTTTGCAATGAGGATTAGTCATGGAAAATTTACAGGTTAAAGCCTTACCGAAGGAGTTCTTATTAGGAGCTGCTACCGCTGCTTATCAAGTAGAGGGTGCAACTAGGGTAGATGGCAAAGGAATAAATATGTGGGATGTTTATTTGCAAGAAAATAGTCCGTTCTTACCAGATCCAGCTAGTGATTTTTATTATCGTTACGAAGAAGATATAGCCTTGGCGGCAGAACATGGTTTGCAGGCTTTGCGTTTATCTATTTCCTGGGTTCGCATATTTCCTGATATAGATGGGGAGCCGAATATATTGGCTGTTCAGTATTACCATAGAGTCTTTCAGTCCTGCTTAAAACATAATGTGATTCCGTTTGTTTCTTTACATCATTTTGATTCGCCTCAGAAAATGTTAGAAACAGGGGATTGGTTGAATAGAGAGAATATTGATCGTTTCATACGATATGCTCGTTTTTGTTTCCAAGAATTTACAGAAGTCAAGCATTGGTTTACAATCAATGAACTGATGTCTCTTGCCGCAGGTCAATATATAGGAGGTCAGTTTCCTCCGAATCATCATTTTCAATTATCTGAAGCAATTCAATCGAATCATAACATGTTGTTGGCGCATGCTCTTGCAGTCCTCGAATTTCATCAATTAGGGATTGAGGGAAAGGTAGGTTGTATTCATGCCTTAAAGCCAGGATATCCTATTGATGGGCAAAAAGAAAATATTTTGGCAGCTAAACGGTATGATGTTTATAATAATAAATTTCTATTAGATGGAACTTTTTTGGGCTACTACAGTGATGACACGCTTTTTCACTTGAATCAAATATTGGAAGCTAATAATTCTAGCTTTATTATTGAAGATGGTGATTTAGAAATTATGAAAAGAGCTGCACCTCTTAATACGATGTTTGGGATGAATTATTATCGTTCAGAATTTATTCGTGAATACAAAGGTGAAAATAGACAAGAATTTAATTCAACAGGAATAAAAGGACGGTCCTCTTTTAAATTAAATACTCTAGGTGAATTTGTAAAAAAGCCTGGGATTCCGACAACAGATTGGGATTGGAATATTTATCCTCAAGGCTTATTTGATATGTTACTTCGTATCAAAGAAGAATATCCTCAACATCCTGTCATTTATTTAACTGAAAATGGTACAGCCCTTAAAGAGGTTAAGCCAGAGGGCGAGAATGATATTATTGATGACAGTAAGAGAATCCGTTATATTGAGCAACATTTACACAAAGTTTTAGAGGCTCGAGATAGGGGAGTCAATATTCAAGGCTATTTTATATGGTCTTTGCAAGATCAATTTTCTTGGGCGAATGGCTACAATAAGCGATATGGTCTTTTCTTTGTTGATTATGAAACACAGAAGAGATATATTAAGAAAAGTGCTCTTTGGGTAAAAGGGCTAAAACGGAATTAAGGTTAGCGATTTGACTGATGTTTAATATGTTTTAACTATGAGCTTAAATTTTTTACAGGAGGAGTTTTTATGGATAAGCTAGTCGCTGCCATTGAAAAGCAACAAGGGAAATTTGAAAAAATTTCTACTAATAATTATATGATGGCTATTAAAGATGGATTCATTGCTACTATGCCTTTAATTATGTTTTCAAGCTTTTTGATGATTATTATTATGATTCCTAAAAATTTCGGAGTAGAGTTACCGAGTCCAGCTATTGTCTGGATGAGGAAAGTGTATATGCTAACCATGGGAGTTTTGGGTGTTATTGTTTCAGGGACAGTTGCAAAGTCATTGGCTGGAAATGTTAATAGAAAAATGCCTCCTGGAAAGGTAATAAATGATACTTCTGTAATGTTGGCAGCCATATGTAGTTATCTGGTATTAACTGTAACGCTTGTAGTTGATGAGAAGACGGGATCTACAAGTTTGTCGACAAACTATTTAGGATCTCAAGGATTGATAACTTCGTTTGTCAGTGCCTTTATTACTGTAAATGTTTACCGATTCTGTATTAAGCGAGACATTACTATTCATTTACCTAAGGAAGTTCCTGGGGCTATATCACAAGCTTTTAGAGATATTTTTCCTTTTTCTTTTGTTTTACTTATTAGTGGTTTGTTAGATATTGTATCTCGGTTTAGTTTAGATGTTCCTTTTGCCCAAGTATTTCAACAACTATTGACTCCTATTTTTAAGGGGGCAGAATCATATCCTGCTATGATGTTGATTTGGTTTATGTGTGCTTTGCTTTGGTTTGTTGGAATTCATGGACCATCTATTGTCTTACCTGCTGTTACAGCTTTACAACTAAGCAATATGGAAGAGAATGCTCAACTTCTTGCAAATGGGCAGTTCCCTTATCATTCTTTAACCCCTAATTTCGGGAATTATATCGCTGCTATCGGAGGAACGGGGGCTACCTTTGTTGTACCATTTATTTTGATTTTCTTTATGCGGTCTAAACAATTAAAATCGGTAGGTAAAGCTACAATTACTCCTGTTTTATTTGCGGTAAATGAACCTCTTCTATTTGGTATGCCTGTTATTTTGAATCCCTATCTTTTTGTCCCTTTTTTGCTGACTCCACCAGTGAATGTATTTCTAGGAAAGGTCTTTATTGATTTCTTTGGAATGAATGGATTTTATATCCAGTTACCTTGGGCCTTTCCTGGACCCTTGGGATTGTTAATTGGAACGAATTTTCAACCTATCTCCTTTGTATTTTTATCTTTGATTTTAGTTGTCGACATATTGATTTATTTGCCATTCTGTAGAGCGTATGATAGACAGTTACTGATGAAAGAAGATGTTGCAAGCTCAAATGATATTATTTTAGAGGAGGATACAAGTGAAATAATGCCTGGTGAGTTAGATGAAATAAAAAGTAAGGAGTTGAAAGTACTGGTTCTTTGTGCAGGGTCTGGAACAAGTGCGCAATTAGCCAATGCAATTAACGAGGGCGCTCAATTAGCAGAAGTTAGAGTGATTGCGAATTCAGGAGCGTACGGAGCTCATTATGATATTATGGGTGTTTATGATTTAATTATTCTGGCCCCACAAGTTCGGAGTTATTATAGAGAGATGAAGGTGGATGCAGAAAGATTAGGTATTCAGATAGTTGCTACCAGAGGAATGGAATATATTCATTTAACAAAGAATCCAAGTAAAGCCTTACAATTTGTATTGGAGCATTACCAAGTTATGTAGTCAGTTTTTCCATCTTTTCTTTAAGTAAGGACTATGCGTAAAGAAAAGATGGGATTTAAAATCGTTCCCCCTTTTTAATATAAAAATCCCTCTTTCACAATTGTAAAAAGAGGGATTTTGTATTTTATCTCTTAGACCAAGTCCTCTTCATAAAGAGAAGTAGGATTGGATAAATCTCCAAGCGGCCTGCAATCATTGCAAAGGAGAGGAGAATTTTTGAGATGGGACTAAAGATTGAGAAGCTAGAAGTGGTTCCTAGAATAGGTCCGATATTATTGAAACAGCTAAAGACAGCGCTGGTAACGACCAGGAAATCATTGCTATCTAGGCTGACAATAAAGATAAGTGCTAGCAAAATCATAGAATAGATGACAAAGTACTTGAGAATCTTATGCTGGGTATCTTTGTCAATCACCGTTTTATTCACATGGAGAGTCAAAACACGGTGGGGAGATAGGATTGACAAAATTTGATTTTTGGCAATTTTTGAAAGGATGAGGCCTCGAATAATCTTGAGTCCACCTGCAGTTGAACCAGCAGAACCACCGATTCCCATGAGGAAGAGAAGGATAAACTGGGAGAAGAGGGGCCAGTTGGTAATATCTCCGTATCCAAAACCAGTTGTTGTAATGATGTTGGAAACCTGGAAGAAGGCCATTTCAAAGCTCTTGGAAAATCCTGGGTAGAGATAGAGGGTATTGAGGCTGATCAAGCCTGTAGAAAGCAGAACAATGACCAAGTAAGCTCGAAGTTCTTCGTCACCAAAGAAGGCCTTGACGCGACGGAGCATGAGGTAGTAGTAGAGATTGAAATTTACTCCAAAAACCAAAACTCCGATACTAACCAGATAGGTAATCAGTGAGCTACCATAGTGGGCAATTCCATCGTTATAGACGGTAAATCCTCCTGTACCTGCTGTCCCCATGGCAATGACAAAACTATCAAATAGGGGCATGCCAGCTAGATAATAGATGATGACAAAGAGGGAGAAGAGAGCTAGATAAAGGAGATAGAGAATCTGGGCAGTATTTTTGAGTTTGGATACAACCTTACCGAAGACGGGACCAGGAACCTCAGCCTTCATCACTTCTAGGTGGCTATTTTTGGCATTATCCATAATAGCAAGTGCAAAAACAAGCACTCCCATCCCTCCAATCAAGTGGGTAAAACTTCGCCAGAAGAGGAGGGAACGGCTGAGAACCGAAACGTCGTTCAAGATACTTGCTCCAGTAGTTGTAAAGCCAGAACTGATTTCAAAAAAGGCATCTATAACGCTAGGGATTTGTCCAGAAAAGACAAAGGGGAGACCACCAAAGAAAGACCAAAGGATCCAACAGAGGGCCACAATCAAGACTCCCTCCTTGGCATAAATCCGTTGATTTTTTGGCTTCTGTAAACTCCCTGAACCACCTAGTAATACGAGAATCCCAATCGTTGTAAATAGGGCTGTAAAGACTTGGCTCGATTCACGGTAATAGATAGCAACAGACACAGGAACCAAAAGAAGAACAGCTTCAATCAAAAGTAACTTTGAAAGGAGGTAACGAATCATACTTTTATTCATTTCTTACCTCGCGATCAAGTCATAAATCTTGGTGATATTTGGCAACAAGGTTGTTACTAGGAGCTTGTCTCCAACTTCCAGCATATCCTCCCCAGTTGGGAAAATAGTCTTGCCCTTTCGAATGATGGCTGCAATAAGAACCCCTTTTTTCAGTTTCAGTTGAGAAAGAGGTTTGGCAGTCATTTTATTGGCTTCCTTGATATGGAATTGCAGGGTTTCGATTTGGCCATTGGCTAGATGGTGCATGGCTTGAAGGTCTGAATACTGGGCATTAACACGACCACGAATAAAGTGCATGATTGTATCTACAGCGATGCTTTTAGGGGTGATGATACTTGAAAAATCAGGCGCATTGATAATTTCGAGGAGACTGGTACGATTGACCTTGGTAATATTTTTCTGTACACCTACCCTGTCAAGGAACATAGAGGTAATCAGATTTTCCTCATCGACTCCTGTTAGAGTCGCAACGGCATCATAGTGTTGAGCACTTTCTTCCAGCAGGATATCTTTTGCGGTTCCATCTCCTTGAACGATGTGGAGATTTGGGAATTTCTCGCTAAAGAAGCTGGCGATTTCGGGATTGATTTCAATGACCTTAGTATCGATACGACTGTCTTTGAGGATACCTAGTAGATAATAGGCAATTCTACCAGCTCCAACAATAAGAAGACTCTTCACGGCACGAGACTTGAAATAATTATGGAAGAGCATCATGTCAACACGGTTACCAGTGACAAAGATTCTATCTTTATCCTGTACAGTCATGTCACCGCTTGGAATGATAATTTGATGATCTCTTTCTATCGCACAGACAATGACATTGCCAAATTTTTTCCGAAAATCAGAAATGGGCATTTGGCAAAGACTACTGGAGGATTTAACAGTGAATTCCATCAAGCTGACCCGTCCCCCAAAGAAACGTTCGACAGATAGGGCGTTGGGGAAGTCAATGATATTGGCGATAGCGCGGGCAGCCAAGAGCTCAGGGTTAACGATAAGAGAAAAACCGAGAATATTCTTTTCTTTGAAATAAGAGTTAGAATATTCAGGGTTTCGCACCCGAACGATAGTTTCTTTAGCTCCCATTTTCTTGGCTAGAACGGCTGCAATCATGTTGACTTCATCGTACTCAGTCAGGGTGATAAAAATATCACAATCTTGGACGCTGGCTTGCTCAAGAATGGCAAAATCGGCCCCGTTACCAAGGATACCAATGATATCAAAGCGACTGACAATATGATTGAGAACAGCTTCGTCTTGCTCAATCAGCAAAACATCATGCTTTTCTGCAACCAAGGAGCGACAGAGGGCAAAACCAACTTTTCCCCCTCCGACAAGGATAATTTTCATAATAAAACCTACTTCTTCATTATGTAACTATCATACCTTTTTTCAAGAAAAAATGCACCTACTAGCCAATAAGGGAGAACTTTTAGCGGAAATCTGCTATAAGGTAAAACTATACCCTAATCAATTGAAATAGCTATTAGCACCTTTCTCTGAAATATGGTATGATAAAGGATATACAAGGAGATAAAATGAATAATAATTTACTGGTATTACAATCAGACTTTGGTCTGGTTGATGGTGCGGTATCGGCTATGATTGGAGTGGCTTTAGAAGAATCTCCAACCTTAAAAATTCATCATTTGACGCACGATATCACGCCTTATAATATTTTTGAGGGGAGCTATCGTCTCTTTCAGACGGTGGATTACTGGCCTGAGGGAACGACTTTTGTATCGGTTGTCGATCCAGGTGTCGGCTCGAAACGTAAGAGTGTGGTTGCCAAGACTGCAAAAAATCAATACATTGTCACGCCAGATAATGGAACGCTTTCTTTTATCAAGAAACACGTTGGCATTGTAGCTATTCGTGAAATTTCTGAAGTGGCCAATAGACGTCAAAATACAGAGCATTCTTATACCTTCCACGGTCGTGATGTCTATGCCTATACTGGTGCTAAACTGGCCAGCGGTCACATTAGTTTTGAGGAAGTGGGGCCAGAGCTCAGTGTGGATCAGATTGTGGAGCTTCCAGTCGTAGAGACAATCATAGAAGAGCATCTGGTAAAGGGAGCTATTGATATTCTGGATGTGCGTTTTGGTTCGCTTTGGACCTCTATCACGCGAGAAGAATTTTACAAGCTGGGACCAGCATTCGGTGACCGTTTTGAAGTGACTATCTATCATGCTGATATGCTGGTCTATCAAAATCAGGTTGTTTATGGCAAATCATTTGCAGATGTGAGAATTGGGCAACCAATCCTTTACATCAACTCTCTCTATCGTTTAGGTCTGGCTATCAATCAAGGTTCTTTTGCCAAGGCCTATAATGTAGGTGTCGGTTCATCTTGGACCATTGAAATAAAGAAAATAGAATTATAAAATAGGAGAATATAGATGAAAAATCAATCAATTAAACAAGTTGTTGCTATCGGTGTTGGAGCTGCGCTCTTTGTTGTTATCGGGATGATCAGCATTCCGACACCTGTTCCAAATACAAGCATCCAGCTTCAGTATGCGGTACAGAGCCTCTTATCTATCATTTTTGGCCCTCTAGTTGGTCTACTTGTTGGTTTAATTGGGCATGCGGTGAAGGACTCTCTTGCTGGCTACGGTCTTTGGTGGACTTGGATTATTGCTAGCGGTCTCTTTGGTCTAGCTGTAGGACTCTTTAGAAAATACATTCGAGTAACACAAGGAGTTTTTGAGTTAAAGGATATTGTCTTCTTTAACCTCATTCAGATTATTGCAAATGCTCTTGTTTGGGGTGTCTTGGCACCACTTGGAGATGTTGTGATTTATCAAGAAGCGGCAGAAAAAGTATTTGCCCAAGGGATTGTTGCAGGTATTGCTAACGCTGTGACTATTGCTATCGCAGGAACTCTTCTTTTGATAGCTTATTCACGTACGCAGACTCGTTCAGGAAGTTTGAAAAAGGACTAAAATGATGGGGAAGACTGGGCAACCAGTCTTTTTCGATGTTTATAGATTAGTTAGGCAAGTAAGCTAGGATAGGAATCTTCTTGGTGCTAAGTTTTTAAGAGAAGAGACTGCAAGAAGGGCTTGATTTATGATAAAATAGAAGTCTAATACTCTGCGAAAATCTCTTCAAACCGCGTCAGCTCTATCTGCAACCTCAAAACAGTGTTTTGAGCAACCTACGGCTAGCTTCCTGGTTTGCTCTTTGATTTTCATTGAGTAGAAGAAGCGAATGAAGAGAGTAAGATGAAAGAAGCTATAATTGAGTGGAAGGATTTCTCTTTCCGGTATGAAACACAACAAGAACCGACCTTGCAAGGGATAGACTTGACCATTTACAAGGGAGAGAAAGTCTTAATTGTTGGGCCATCTGGGTCAGGTAAATCTACCTTGGGTCAGTGTTTGAATGGGATTATTCCCAATATTTACAAGGGTCAGACGTCTGGAGAATTTTTGATCAAGGGTCAAGCTGCTTTTGATATGAGTATCTATGATAAGTCTCATCTGGTTAGCACGGTTTTGCAGGATACAGATGGGCAGTTTATCGGCTTGTCCGTGGCAGAGGATTTGGCTTTTGCTCTGGAAAATGATGTAACAGCCCTAGATGAGATGAAAGGTCGTGTTCATAAATGGGCTGAAAAGCTGGACCTTCTTCTTTTACTGGATCAGCGTCCTCAGGATTTGTCAGGTGGACAAAAGCAGCGGGTCAGTCTAGCTGGTGTCTTGATTGATGAGAGTCCGATTCTCTTGTTTGATGAGCCACTCGCCAATCTGGATCCCAAGTCAGGTCAGGATATTATCGAATTGATTGATCAGATTCATAAGGAGGAGGGGACGACGACTCTTATTATCGAGCATCGTTTGGAGGATGTTTTGCATCGCCCTGTGGATCGGATTGTCTTGATAAACGATGGCCGCATCCTCTTTAATGGGAGTCCTGATCAGTTATTGGCGACTGATTTGTTGACCCAAAATGGAATCCGAGAACCCCTTTATCTAACCACTCTCCGTCAATTGGGTGTGGATTTAGTCAAGGAAGAACAATTAGCAGATCTGGATAACTTGTCTATCTCAAAAGGTCAGGTTCAGTTGCGGACAGAACTGGTAAAAGAAACCCCAGAATTGCAGTCACTCTTTAGACTAGAGGACGTGTCGTTTTCTTATGATGATAGACCGATTTTAAAATTCATTCATTTAGATATTAAAAAGGGTGAAAAAATTGCCATTGTCGGAAAAAATGGAGCAGGGAAGTCAACTCTAGCCAAGGCCTTAAGTAGCTTTATCCAGACTGAAGGCCACTATCTTTGGGAAGGACAGGATATAAAAGGAGATTCTGTTGCAGAGCGAGCGGAACGACTAGGCTATGTGCTGCAAAATCCTAATCAAATGATTTCAAGCAATATGATTTTTGATGAGGTGGCTCTGGGACTTCGTTTGCGAGGTGTGGACGATCAGGAAATTGAAACGAGAGTCTATGAAACTTTGAAAATCTGTGGTCTCTATGAATTCCGTAATTGGCCCATTTCTGCCCTGTCATTTGGTCAGAAAAAACGTGTGACCATTGCTTCGATTTTGGTCTTGGGGGCTGAAATTATCCTCTTAGATGAGCCAACAGCAGGTCAAGACCAGAAGAACTATACTGAAATTATGGACTTTCTCGAAGAGTTGCATCAAAAAGGGCATACCATTGTCATGATTACCCATGATATGCAATTGATGCTAGATTATTCAGACCGGGCTCTTGTCATGGTGGATGGGGAATTGATTGCCGATACCGATCCAGCTAGTCTGTTGAGCAATCCTGAGCTGTTAGTAAAAGCCAATTTAAAAGAGACTTCTATCTTCAACTTGGCTAAGAAACTCGACGTGGATCCACTTGCTTTAACGGCATTTTACAAAGAAAGGAGAGAAGGATGCAAGCTAAATTAATTGGTTACCAGCATAGAGATACTGTGATTCATCGCTTGTCAGGAGCTGGAAAACTTCTCTTTTTCATCCTCGTGTCATTGGCGGCCATGATTAGCTATGATACCAGACTGCTTGTTCTGATTGCTATCTTTTCGGTTTTTCTCCTCTATTTGTCACAAATCCGTTTTAAAGATGTTTCCTTTGTAACCGTTTTTGCGACGGTATTTGCCGTTTTAAACGTTTTGATGGTCTATCTCTTTTCTCCCGAGTATGGGGTTGGACTTTACGGAGAGAGAAGTGTGATTTGGCAGGGAATCGGAGCCTACACTCTGACCAGCCAAGAACTCTTTTATCTGCTAAATCTGGTCATTAAGTATCTTTGCACTATTCCTCTGGCTATTATCTTTTTGATGACAACTCATCCTAGTCAGTTTGCTTCCAGTTTAAATCAAATTGGTGTGCCTTATAAGATTGCCTATTCAGTCAGCCTGACCTTGCGCTATATTCCAGATTTGCAGGAAGAATTCTTTACTATCAAGATGTCTCAGGAAGCGCGTGGGATGGAATTATCCAAGAAAGCTTCTCTCATGCAACGAATCAAAGGCAATCTGCGCATTATCACTCCCTTGATTTTTAGCTCGCTAGAACGCATTGATACCATTGCGACCGCCATGGAGCTTCGCCGCTTTGGAAAAGAGAAAAAACGCACTTGGTATAGTTATCAGGCCTTGAAAAAAGGAGACTATCTTACCTTGCTCTTTGCAGCCTTGTTTTTAGTAACTAGTTTACTACTTATCTTGCAGAATCAGGGACGATTTTACAACCCTTGGAAATAGCTTGAAAAAATTGAAAAAATCAAGTCGTTTCTATTGACAATGATTCTGAAAGTGTTATACTAAGAAAGTAGTTTCGCTGATTTACTTCAAACCTGTTGTGAGGTAAGTTAACGATGCCTTAACCACGCTGTTTGCTGAGCTTGACTCCGGGCAGTGTGGCTATTTTTTTGCAATGGTAAAAGGAAGCAAGTCATGACAAATCACATTGTATTATTTGAACCACAAATTCCACAAAATACAGGAAATATCGCGCGTACTTGCGCTGCGACCAATTCTCCCCTCCACATCATCAAGCCAATGGGCTTTCCTATTGACGACCGCAAGATGAAGCGAGCTGGATTGGATTATTGGGATAAGCTAGAGATTTATTTTTACGACAGTTTAGAAGATTTCATGTCTCAGATGCAGGGCAAACTCTATCTGATTTCTAAATTTGCGGAAAAAGTGTATTCTGATGCGGATTTATCGACTAACGAAGACCATTATTTTCTCTTTGGACGTGAAGACAAGGGCTTGCCTGAGGACTTTATGCGCGAACATCCTGAGAAAGCTCTCCGTATTCCTATGAATGATGAACATGTCCGCAGTCTCAATGTGTCTAATACCGTCTGCATGATTGTCTATGAGGCTCTTCGCCAGCAGAATTTTGCAGGTCTTGAGCTTGTTCATACCTATGAAGTGGATAAATTGAAATAAAAAATGAAAATGAAAATGAACAAAATGCTTGCGCTTGCAAGCGTTTTTTGTTATGATAAAAGAGTCTTCAGGGCAGGGTGTGATTCCCGACCGGCGGTAAATTTGACTAGCTATTTTAGCTTTCTCGTCGTTGTCTTGTCTCGATATACTTTAAGTATTATCTTCGACTGCGACGCCTAGATAAATCTAAAATATCTTAGCCAAATAAGTCCGCGAGCGCAAGCTGATGTGGTGAGATTCCACAACCGACAGTATAGTCTGGATGGGAGAAGACGAAAGAATAGCTTTGTCTGTTCTGATAGATTTATAGCTAGATTGTAACCGCTTGCTTTTGTTTTCTTTAATAGAGTGAGAGGGAACTTTTGGGATATAAAAAGTGAGAATAGATAGAGGAATCCTTTCTAACTTCTTCTGATTTTATAGAAAATTGGAGGAACCTGTTATGACAAACACACGTCGACTTTCGACCATTGCAATTCTATCAGCCATCTCATTTGTGCTGATGTACTTTGACTTTCCGCTTTTGCCAGCGGCATCCTTCCTCAAGATCGAATTTAGTATCTTGCCAGTCCTTGTGGGCTTGGTGGTCATGGATTTGCCTGCTGCTCTAGGAGTTCTCTTGCTTCGCTCACTCTTGAAGTTGCTTCTTAACAGCCAGGGAGTGAATACTTACATTGGTTTGCCAATGAATATCGTAGCTTTGGGAGTTTTTGTCATCGTATTTGCTTTGATTTGGAAAAAGGAACGGACAACCCTTCGTTTCCTACTAGGATCTCTAGCTGGGACTATTGGTTTAACCGTGGCTATGCTGGTTCTCAACTATGTTTATGCTGTTCCTTTGTACGCTAAGTTTGCTAACTTTGATATTGGAAAAATTTTGGGACTTTCCAACTACCTAATGACCATGGTATTACCTTTTAACTTGATTGAGGGTGTAATCTTTTCCGTTTCATTCTGGTTGTTGTATGTTCTCTTGAAACCAACCTTAAAACATTATGAGAGATAAACAAACATTTTTAATGAAGGGCAGTTTTGCCCTTTTACTTTTCGTTATTCTTGGCTACATGGTCAAATTTTACCCTGAAACGCTGGTCGGTTTTGATCAATCGATTCAGACTGCCATTCGAGGAGACTTACCAGATTACTTGACTATTCTTTTCCGAGCCATCACACGCTTGATTGATATTCCAGTGATTATCACTTGGGTTGCCATCGTAGCCTTTATCTTTTATCGTAAGCGATGGAAGATAGAAAGTTTCTTCATGCTGGGAAATCTGGCTTTAGCAGGACTTTTAATCGTGACTTTTAAAAACATCTACCAGCGCCCACGACCAGCTATTTTACACTTGGTTGAGGAGAAGGGATTTTCCTTCCCAAGTGGTCATTCTCTGGCTGTAACCTTGATGGTCGGCTCTCTGATTGTCATTCTCAGTCAACGGATGAAAAATCCGGTCTGGAGAAAAATCATGCAAATTGTGCTAGGTCTCTACCTAGTCAGTGTGCTGGTATCAAGGGTCTATCTGGGAGTTCATTATCCATCAGATGTCCTTGCCAGTCTCTGTGTGGGCTTGGGAGTCTTGTTTATCGAATTTCCCTTCTATGACAAGCTACGCTTCCAATGGCGATTTAAAGGCAAGCAGAAGTGAGTATCAAATTCCCTTGAGGAGAAAGAAATGAAAGTCAATATAGCAGATCTTCATCCGACTCAACTATACTTATCAGAAAAGACGTTGCAAAATATTCAGATGCTTTACCAGTCGGCAGAAACAATCCAAGTCGATCCAATCAGTATTCTTGCCTTTGGAGATTGCTTGTTGATTACAGATGGGCATCACAGGGCTTATCAGGCTTTATTGGCAGGTAGGAATACGATTTCTGCTGAGTGGGATAGAGATGGTGGTGATGAACTATATCATCTCTATGCGCAAGCCTGCGAAGAAAGAAAAATTTACTCTGTTCTGGATTTAAAAAATCATATCTTAGCTCAAGATGAGTATGAAGCAAAATGGTATAACTGGTGTGATGGTTTTAATCAAGCAGCAACTCTTTTGTTGAAAAGGAAAGCAGATGAAACGGATTTTACAAATAGATAATTCACTACGTCTTGTTCCTTATTGTAAGGTCAATCATTGTGAGGAAGCTTTTGCTTGGTATCAGAATGTGGACTTGGTTTACCTCGTAGATGGGGTGAAGCTTCCTTACAGTCAAGAAACTTTGGAAGCCATGTATTCCTATTTGGATCAGCATGGTGAACTTTTTTGGATTGAAGTCAAGGAGAAGGGAGAATGGTTTCCAATTGGGGATGTTACACTAACTCAGGATAATCTCCCCATTGTGATTGGGAATTCCGCTTACCAACATCGAGGACTTGGAAAAAAGATTCTGAGTGCTTTGATTGAATTGGCTCGAGTAAAAGGATGGAAAGAATTGAGAGTCAAGGAAATCTACACCTACAATCATGCTTCTAGGAGGTGTTTCAAGTCGCTTGGATTTGTGGAAGATGGAACAACAGAAAAAGGAATGAGTTTTATATTGAAATTAGTCTAATCCTGCCACTTTCTCCCCCTTAATCTTTGACTATTCTGCAAAATTATCGTAAAATAAAGAGTAAATGATAAAATGAGGTCAGAGTCTGTTTACTCTGGCGATAGTAGTATAAATGAGGAGAAACGCTTTGGAATTAGAAGTATTTGCTGGGCAAGAAAAAAGTGAACTATCTATGATTGAGGTAGCGCGTGCTATCTTGGAACTTCGTGGTCGCGATCACGAGATGCATTTTAGCGATCTTGTAAACGAAATTCAAAACTACCTTGGAACATCAAACAGCGATATCCGCGAAGCTTTGCCTTTGTTCTACACAGAGTTGAACTTTGACGGTAGCTTCATCTCTCTTGGGGACAACAAATGGGGTCTTCGTTCATGGTATGGTGTGGACGAAATCGACGAAGAAATTATCGCTCTTGAAGAAAGTGACGACGATGAAGTAGCACCAAAAGCTAAGAAAAAACGTGTCAATGCCTTCATGGATGGTGATTCAGATGCTATTGACTACAATGCAGATGATCCAGAAGACGAAGATGCATATGAAGCAGATCCAGCTCTTTCATACGATGATGAAAATCCAGATGATGAGAAAAACGAAGTGGAAGCTTACGATGCAGAAATCAACGAAATCGCTCCTGATGACTTGGGTGAAGACGTGGATCTCAACGAAGACGACGACGAGTTTTCAGATGATGATGCTGAAAACATCGAGGAATAAAAGTTAGCTATTGACAATTATCCTATTTTTAGGTATCATATTGTTCGGGCACCTCTTTTAGAGGTCGGGGCTCCCTAGTTCTTAGGGAGCTATTTTTGTTTTTTCAAGAAGTTATCTTCTTGTATTTTAGTTGTGAATCTGGTGCAGTCGTCCCAGATTATTCTTATTAGTAGGGTCTTGTTTTCTATGTCCCCTCGTAGTTAACAAGGTCTTGAGCATTTTAGAAAGAGGAATCTATGTCTACGAAATATATTTTTGTAACTGGTGGTGTCGTATCGTCTATTGGGAAAGGGATTGTGGCAGCGAGTCTAGGCCGTCTCTTGAAAAATCGTGGTCTCAAAGTAACCATTCAAAAGTTTGACCCTTATATCAATATAGATCCGGGAACTATGAGTCCTTACCAGCACGGGGAAGTTTTTGTGACAGATGACGGAGCTGAGACAGATTTGGACTTGGGGCACTATGAACGTTTCATCGATATCAATCTTAACAAATATTCCAACGTGACAACTGGTAAAATTTACAGTGAAGTTCTTCGTAAAGAACGCCGTGGAGAATACCTTGGGGCAACTGTTCAGGTTATTCCTCATATTACAGATGCCTTGAAAGAAAAAATTAAGCGTGCCGCTCTAACGACCGACTCTGATGTCATTATTACAGAGGTTGGTGGAACAGTAGGAGATATCGAGTCCTTGCCATTCTTAGAGGCCCTTCGTCAGATGAAGGCAGATGTGGGGGCGGATAATGTTATGTACATCCATACAACCTTGCTTCCTTACCTCAAGGCTGCTGGTGAAATGAAGACCAAACCAACTCAGCACTCTGTAAAAGAATTGCGTGGATTGGGAATCCAACCAAATATGTTGGTTATTCGTACAGAAGAGCCAGCTGGTCAAGGAATTAAAAACAAACTGGCCCAGTTCTGTGATGTGGCACCAGAAGCCGTTATCGAATCGTTGGATGTTGAACACCTTTACCAAATTCCACTGAACTTGCAGGCACAAGGGATGGACCAAATTGTTTGTGACCATTTGAAATTAGACGCACCAGTAGCAGATATGACAGAATGGTCAGCCATGGTGGATAAGGTCATGAACCTCAAGAAACAAGTCAAAATTTCCCTTGTTGGTAAGTATGTGGAGTTGCAAGATGCCTACATCTCAGTGGTCGAAGCCTTGAAACACTCTGGTTATGCCAACGATGCAGAAGTTAAAATCAATTGGGTCAATGCCAATGATGTGACAGCAGAGAATGTGGCAGAGCTTTTGTCTGATGCGGATGGAATCATCGTACCAGGTGGTTTTGGTCAACGTGGTACGGAAGGGAAAATCCAAGCCATTCGCTATGCGCGTGAAAATGATGTTCCAATGTTAGGTGTCTGCTTGGGAATGCAGTTAACTTGTATTGAATTTGCTCGTCACGTTTTAGGTCTTGAAGGTGCCAATTCTGCAGAGCTTGCACCAGAAACAAAATACCCTATCATTGATATCATGCGTGATCAGATTGATGTTGAGGATATGGGAGGAACCCTTCGCTTGGGACTTTATCCGTCTAAACTAAAACGTGGCTCTAAGGCAGCAGCTGCTTATCACAATCAAGAAGTGGTGCAACGCCGTCACCGTCACCGCTATGAGTTTAACAACGCCTTCCGTGAGCAGTTTGAGGCAGCAGGCTTTGTCTTCTCAGGAGTTTCTCCAGATAATCGTTTAGTCGAAATCGTGGAAATTCCAGAAAATAAATTCTTTGTAGCGTGTCAGTATCACCCTGAACTGTCAAGCCGTCCAAATCGACCAGAAGAACTCTACACTGCCTTTATTACTGCAGCAGTCGAGAACAGCAATTAGCAAAATCAGAACCTTTGAGAAGAATCTCAGAGGTTTTTTTACATACGATGGATATTGCAGTATATCTGATGTAGGAGTCCTCTGTGTGTACCTGCTACCCTTGAAATCAATAGCGACTCCCTCTTGCCCTGTGCTAGTGAATGGATTTATCAGTATATTGAAATGAAATAAAATCTGAACAAATTAAATTCGGAAAGCCAAATCAATTTATAGAAATATTTTAGCAGTCAAGGTGTACTGTTATAGATTCAATACACTATACTTTTTTAACTTAATCCACTATATCTGCAGAATACTCTTTCAGTTTCATTCAGCCTAGTCTTGCTTAGGAAAAGCAAAAAGCCATCCCATTCAGGATAGCTTTTTGGTTCTTAGATTTGTTCTGCAAAAACCTTTTCAGCAAGGTTCATAGCGTGGTCTGATACACGAGTGTAGTGTGAGATGATATCGATAAAGTTTACCCCGGCTTGTGTTGAACATTCGCCTTTGTTGAGGCGTTTGATGTGAGTTTTTCTGAGAACACGTTCTATCTTATTGATTGCTTCATGGCGTTCTACAAGACTGCGTGCTTTTTCAATATCATTGTTTTCCACACTATCCAGAGCATCTTTGATAAAGTCACTAGTTTGACGGTAAACTTCCTCTAATTCTTTCAAGGCGGCATCAGAAAATTCAACATTTTTCCGTTGAAGATAGTCAGTCAGATTGAGTAGAGCCTCCGCGTGGTCTCCAATCCGTTCCAAATCACGGGAGGAATCAAGGATATTGGTGAGCACTTCACTTTCTTTTTGGCTGAGAGCTTCGCTTGAAAGGGCAATGAGATAACGTGTTAATTGCTCATCGATGGTGTTAATTGCTTCTTCGGTTTTATGCCCTTTTTCAGCAACTTTTTCATCCAAGTCAATGATATACTTATAGGAAAGGTCAAAGGCTTTGGCAGCGTAGTTTCCTAAGTGCAAGAGCTCTTTCTTAGCATTTCCGAGAGCGATAGATGGGGCTTGTTTGATGAAGTGTTCATCAAGATATAAGGGTTCGTATTTGACAACCTCGTCCTCTCCAGGAATAATCTTGGTTACAAAGTAAGCCAAAGCTCCGATAAATGGAAATTGGACAATGGTATTGGTAATATTAAAGGTTCCGTGAGCAAAGGCGATGGTCATTTCCGGTGCTAGATTTAGCGTAGATTCAAACCAATGAATCAAGCCAGTGAAAGGTACAAGGAAGACAATACAGATAACCGTACCAATCACGTTAAAGGCGACATGGGCACCAGCAACACGTTTGGCGGCGATATTGGCTCCAAGAGAAGCAATAATAGCTGTAATGGTCGTCCCGATATTGTCACCAAATAGAACTGGCAAAGCTCCTTGCAGGTCAATGAGATTGCTGGCGTAGAGGTTTTGTAAAATCCCGATGGTAGCCGAGGAAGCTTGAATCAGTAAGGTCAAGCCGGTACCGACAAAGACACCCAAAACAGGATTCTTACTTAGCTCAATCATATAGTCTTTAAAGACCTGTAAATCTTTGAGTGGAGCCATTGCACCGCTCATGAGATTGAGGGCAAAAAAGATACCACCGACACCAAAGAGGATGCGTCCGATATTATTGACTGTTCGATTTTTTGTAAAGAAGAGGCAGACAGCACCGATAAAGAGCATAGGCAGGGCATAGTCACCTAGTTTAAATCCAATAAGAAAGGATGTGACAGTTGTCCCAATATTAGCCCCCATGACAATCCCGATAGCCTGACGTAAGGTTAGGAGACCGGCACTGACCAGGCCGACTGTAATGACTGTTACACCAGAACTAGACTGAATGAGAGCAGTCATCCCAATACCAACCAGAACTCCAAAGAAAGGATTACTAGTATATTTGTCAATGTAAAAACGAAGGCGATCTCCAGCAGCTTGTTGCAAACCGTCTCCCATGGTCTTGATACTATATAAGAATAGTCCCAGACCACCTAAAAAGTGAAATAAAATTTCCTGCCAATTAATGGACATTTCTTTTTCCTCCGAAAAATAATCGCGGAATATCTCCTATTCTATTTTAAAGGATAAAAGTAAATCTAACAAGTGTTAAGCTAAGATTTTAGAAAGAAAATTCGTGAGAAAAAGCAAAAATAATATACTCTAGCATGTCACAAAGATTAAATATCGAAAAATCTTGTGAAATCTTTCCTTATATTTCCAAAGTGTGATATAATAGTTTCGAATAAAATAAATAAAGGGGTTTTTGTAACATGGCAAAACTTACTGTTAAAGACGTTGACTTGAAAGGTAAAAAAGTCCTCGTTCGTGTTGACTTCAACGTACCATTGAAAGATGGCGTAATCACTAACGACAACCGTATCACAGCAGCTCTTCCAACTATTAAGTACATCATCGAACAAGGTGGACGTGCAATTCTTTTCTCTCACCTTGGACGTGTGAAAGAAGAAGCTGATAAAGCTGGTAAATCACTTGCTCCTGTAGCAGCAGACTTGGCAGCAAAACTTGGTCAAGATGTTGTGTTCCCAGGTGTTACTCGTGGTGCTGAATTGGAAGCAGCTATCAACGCTCTTGAAGATGGACAAGTTCTTTTGGTTGAAAACACTCGTTACGAAGATGTTGAAGGCAAGAAAGAATCTAAAAACGATCCTGAACTTGGTAAATACTGGGCATCACTTGGAGATGGTATCTTCGTAAACGATGCATTCGGTACAGCTCATCGTGCACACGCATCTAACGTTGGTATCTCAGCAAACGTTGAAAAAGCAGTTGCTGGTTTCCTTCTTGAAAACGAAATTGCCTACATCCAAGAAGCAGTTGAAACTCCAGAACGTCCATTCGTAGCCATTCTTGGTGGTTCAAAAGTTTCAGACAAGATCGGTGTTATCGAAAACTTGCTTGAAAAAGCTGATAAAGTCCTTATCGGTGGTGGTATGACTTACACATTCTACAAAGCACAAGGTATCGAAATCGGTAACTCACTTGTAGAAGAAGACAAATTGGATGTTGCGAAAGCTCTTCTTGAAAAAGCAAATGGTAAATTGATCTTGCCAGTTGACTCAAAAGAAGCTAACGCATTTGCTGGCTACACTGAAGTGCGTGACACTGAAGGTGAAGCAGTTTCTGAAGGCTTCCTTGGTCTTGACATTGGTCCAAAATCTATCGCTAAATTTGACGAAGCTTTGACTGGTGCCAAAACAGTTGTATGGAACGGACCTATGGGTGTATTTGAAAACCCAGACTTCCAAGCTGGAACAATCGGTGTGATGGACGCTATCGTGAAACAACCAGGCGTTAAATCAATCATCGGTGGTGGTGACTCAGCTGCCGCAGCGATCAACCTTGGTCGTGCAGACAAGTTCTCATGGATCTCTACGGGCGGAGGTGCTTCAATGGAACTTCTCGAAGGTAAAGTATTGCCAGGTTTGGCTGCACTTACAGAAAAATAATTTCAGCCCGTTAGTCTCTACAAAATCCTGATTTTGTAGAAAAAGGAACAAAACTGAAACGTTAACAAAAAGGTGGCTATGTCACCTTTTTGTGTTAGTGGAGGTATTTGTGACGCGGTGGTGGGGCATCAATGGAGCTTCTTGAAGGTAATACTCTTCGAAAATCTCTTCAAACCACGTCAACGTCGCCTTGTCGTACTCAAGTACAGCCTGCGGCTAGTTTCCTAGTTTGCTCTTTGATTTTCATTGAGTATAAAGTGCTTCCAGGACTTGCAGCCTTGACAGAAAAATAAGATTAACTAAATGAATCAAAGAAGAGAGGGATGAAAGTTCCTCTTTTCTTTTGCTTAAAATAAAAACGCTTCCTCTCAACTATTACTCATAAAAATCACCGATTTATGATAAAATGGAAATAGAAAGTTGAGATTATGAGTTATTTTAAAAAATATAAATTCGATAAATCCCAGTTTAAACTTGGTATGCGAACCTTTAAAACAGGTATTGCTGTTTTTCTAGTTCTCTTGATTTTTGGCTTTTTTGGCTGGAAAGGTCTTCAAATCGGTGCTTTGACAGCCGTTTTTAGCCTGAGGGAGAGTTTTGATAAGAGTGTCCATTTTGGGACTTCGCGTATTCTAGGAAATAGTATCGGTGGCCTCTATGCCTTGGTTTTCTTCCTAATAAATAGTTTTTTCCACGAAGCCTTTTGGGTGACCTTGGTAGTTGTTCCAATCTGCACCATGTTAACCATTATGACAAATGTAGCCATGAATAACAAAGCAGGGGTTATTGGTGGTGTAGCGGCTATGTTAATCATTACCCTATCGATTCCGAGTGGAGAGACAATTTTGTACGTATTTGCGCGTGTATCAGAAACGTTCATGGGAGTTTTTGTCGCAATTCTCGTAAATTACGATATTGATCGTATTCGACTCTTTTTAGAGAAAAAAGAAAAATAATGTTATATTTTATAACATTATCAATTGACGTTTGTCTTTTTTTAGACTATAATAGACAGAAAGAAGGAAATTGTAAATGAAGGAAAAAGAATTTCGCCGAAATATGGCTGTTTTTCCTATCGGCAGTGTTATGAAGTTGACCGATCTATCGGCGCGTCAGATTCGTTATTATGAAGATCAAGAGTTGATTAAGCCTGATCGAAACGAAGGGAACCGTCGCATGTATTCCTTGAATGACATGGATCGTCTGCTTGAAATCAAAGATTATATCTCTGAAGGTTATAATATCGCTGCCATTAAGAAAAAATATGCTGAACGTGAAGCGAAATCCAAGAAAGCGGTGAGTCAGACTGAGGTGCGCCGTGCACTTCACAATGAACTCCTCCAACAGGGTCGCTTTGCTTCAGTACAGTCACCTTTTGGTCGCGGTTAGGCAACCGCAAGTAGTCATACATTAAGGAGAAAACTCATGCCAATCACAGCTGCAGATATTCGTCGTGAAGTCGAGGAAAAAAATGTTACCTTTATTCGTCTCATGTTTTCAGATATTTTGGGAACCATGAAAAACGTCGAAATTCCTGCTACAGATGAACAATTAGATAAGGTCTTGTCAAATAAGGCTATGTTTGATGGATCTTCTATTGAAGGTTTTGTACGTATCAATGAGTCAGATATGTACTTGTACCCAGACTTGGATACATGGACAGTCTTCCCTTGGGGAGATGAAAATGGAAGTGTTGCAGGTTTGATCTGTGATGTCTATACAACAGAAGGTGAACCATTTGCAGGTGACCCTCGTGGCAATTTGAAGCGTGCTCTTCGTCACATGGAAGAAGTAGGATTCAAATCCTTCAACCTTGGTCCAGAGCCAGAATTCTTCCTATTTAAGTTGGATGAAAATGGAGATCCAACACTTGAAGTGAATGACAAGGGTGGCTACTTTGATTTGGCGCCTACTGACCTTGCGGACAATACACGTCGTGAGATTGTGAATGTCTTGACCAAAATGGGATTTGAAGTAGAAGCGAGTCACCACGAGGTTGCGGTTGGACAACATGAGATTGACTTCAAGTACGATGAAGTTCTCCGTGCTTGTGATAAGATTCAAATCTTTAAACTTGTTGTTAAAACCATTGCTCGCAAACACGGACTTTACGCAACCTTTATGGCCAAACCAAAATTTGGTATTGCCGGATCAGGTATGCACTGTAATATGTCCTTGTTTGATACAGAAGGAAATAACGCCTTCTTTGATCCAAATGATCCAAAAGGAATGCAGTTGTCAGAAACGGCCTACCATTTCCTTGGCGGATTGATTAAGCATGCCTACAACTATACTGCCATCATGAATCCAACGGTTAACTCATACAAACGTTTGGTTCCAGGTTATGAAGCGCCTGTTTACATTGCTTGGGCTGGTCGTAACCGTTCGCCACTTGTGCGCGTGCCTGCTTCACGTGGTATGGGAACTCGTCTTGAGTTGCGTTCAGTGGATCCGATGGCAAACCCATACATCGCTATGGCGGTTCTTTTGGAAGTTGGTTTGCATGGTATTGAAAATAAAATCGAAGCGCCAGCTCCTATCGAAGAAAATATCTACATCATGACAGCAGAAGAGCGTAAGGAAGCTGGTATTACAGACCTTCCATCAACTCTTCACAACGCTTTGAAAGCTCTGACTGAAGATGAAGTTGTCAGAGCAGCTCTGGGAGAACATATCTATACTAGTTTCCTTGAAGCCAAGCGAATCGAATGGGCAAGTTATGCAACCTTCGTTTCACAATGGGAAATTGATAATTATTTAGACCTTTACTAATACTAATATAGAAGAAAGATTGCCTGAGGGCGGTCTTTTTTTCTTGTATTTTATATCGAGGTGTGATATATTTTATATAACGAAGTGCGATATATCGAATTTAATAGGAGGTGAATGCAAATGGAATTAACGGATAAGATTCGTCGAGTTTATCTTCCGATGACGGAAACGGGTTTTTATATCTTGTTCTGTCTGCAAAAGGAAGGTCATGGTTATAGTATTACGCAAAAGGTCAAGGAGATGACAGATTCTCAAGTTTCGATTAGTCCTGGGACTATGTATGGAACCTTGTCAAAAATGGAAAAGGATGGTTTGATTTCCTTTGTCCGTGAAGAGGAAAAACGGAAAATCTATCAGATTACAGACTTGGGACGAAAAGTCTTAGATATTGAATTGAAGCGTATTGAACGGCTCTATAGAAACAGTCTGGAGGAAAGATGATGGAAAAGAAGGTTGTTTATAGAATTGCTACCATTGCGGATTATGATAGAGAGGCATTATATCTTAGAAAAATGCATGCTGAGGGCTGGAAACTCAAAGAAGTAACCTATTCTAACTTAGTAGTTGCAGTTAAGTATACCTTTGAAAAGTGTCAGCCTGAGCAGGTATCATATCAGTTGGACTTTTATCCTATGAAAAAATCAGATAGAGCCTCCTATTTACAATTATTTAAAGACTGTGGCTGGGAGCATATTACAGACTTTAATGGGTTTTCCTACTTTAGAAAGCTTCGTTCTGGAATTGAGTCGGATGCCGAGTTTGAAATTTATAATGACGCGGCCGGGAAGTTAGCTATGGTCAAACGGATTTTAACGAGGCGGATGCTTCCTATTTTGCTTCTCTTTTTAGCTCTACTACCGATTTTTTCAAAGTTTGTCAGTGGAGTTAGTTCTTTCAGTTGGGCATTGTTTTTAATTTTCATAATAGATGGTGTTTTATTAATAGTTTTTGCGATTCAGATTTCTTATATTCTTTGCAGATTGAGTCAAAAGTGGAAAGAATTATCTAATAAATAACACCAGGCATGTTTTCTAATTTTGGGGTAAGATAATGAAAAATAAACTACAATTTCGAATTTTCACCATTGTTGATTTGGATAAGGAAGAAGATTATTTACATGAGATGCACTTGAAAGGTTGGAGATATAGAACTAGTCGTTTTGGTTTGTTCTATTTTGACCAATGTCAACCAGACGATGTCATCTACTGTATCTATGATTCTAGGTTTCTTAAAAAATATAAGCATGAACTGCAAGATTTTAGAAATAGAGGTTGGGAATTGATAGAAACAGGTTTTTGTTCGATTCTTCGTAAATCGGCTTCTGATATACTTTCAGAGGATCAAGTCTATATGAGTAAGAATCTCAGGTGGGAAGTTATGCGATCTAGACTTCGTTCCTGTACAGCTACTTTCTTAGGTGGTTTGGTTGTTTGTATGAGTTTATTTAAAGAAGAACTTTCTATGTCTTTCTTCGTTATTTTTCTTTTATATGCTCTCTTGATTTCCTATCTAATCTATGGTTTTTTAAGACTTAAAAGGAAATACCAAGTAGATGAACAGTAATTTTCTAGGTCTTCAGACCGATTTTTAGCACTCTTGATAAAAGAGTGCTAATTTTTGAGTTTTTATCTTGACATTCTCTTCTAAGGGTGTATAATAGAATCATAAGTTAGCACTTAAGTGTATCGAGTGCTAATTGATCAGACAGAGAGGAGTGATGAGGTGGTTACAGGGCGTCAGCAGGATATTTTAAATCTCATTATTGACATCTTTACCAAAACGCACGAACCTGTCGGATCCAAAGCCTTGCAAGAGTCTATTAACTCTAGCAGCGCAACCATTCGTAATGACATGGCGGCTCTAGAAAAGCAAGGTTTGCTTGAAAAGGCTCATACATCAAGTGGTAGGATGCCAAGTGTTGCTGGTTTTCAGTACTATGTGAAACACTCACTGGATTTTGACCGACTGGCTGAAAATGAGGTTTATGAGATTGTCAAAGCCTTTGATCAGGAATTCTTCAAATTGGAGGATATTCTGCAAGAGGCTGCTAACCTGCTGACAGACTTGAGTGGCTGTACGGTAGTATCACTGGATGTTGAGCCGAGCAGGCAACGTTTGACAGCCTTTGATATCGTTGTTTTGGGGCAACATACAGCCTTGGCAGTATTTACCCTAGACGAGTCACGAACGGTTACCAGTCAGTTTCTGATTCCAAGGAACTTTTTGCAGGAGGATTTGCTGAAACTGAAGAGCATCATTCAGGAACGTTTCCTCGGCCACACCGTTCTAGATATTCACTACAAGATTCGGACGGAGATTCCTCAGATTATCCAGCGTTACTTCACAACGACGGATAATGTTATCGATCTCTTTGAACACATTTTTAAGGAAATGTTCAACGAAAACATTGTGGTGGCGGGCAAGGTTAATCTCTTGAATTTTGCTAATCTGGCAGCTTATCAATTCTTTGACCAACCGCAAAAGGTGGCCCTGGAGATTCGTGAGGGGTTGCATGAGGATCAGATGCAAAACGTCCGTGTTGCAGACAGTCAAGAGTCCTGTCTAGCTGACCTAGCGGTGATTAGTAGCAAGTTCCTCATTCCTTATCGGGGAGTTGGAATTCTAGCCATTATCGGTCCTGTTAATCTGGATTACCAACAGCTAATCAACCAAGTCAATGTGGTCAACCGTGTTTTGACCATGAAGTTGACAGATTTTTACCGCTACCTCAGCAGTAATCATTACGAAGTACATTAAGATTGAAATCATTAAAGGAGGCGAAAATGGCCCAAGATATAAAAAATGAAGAAGTAGAAGAAGTCCAAGAAGAGGAAGTTGTGGAAACGGTAGAAGAAACAACTCCTGAGAAGTCTGAATTGGACTTGGCAAATGAACGTGCAGATGAGTTCGAAAATAAATACCTTCGCGCTCATGCAGAAATGCAAAACATTCAACGCCGTGCCAATGAAGAGCGTCAAAACTTGCAACGTTATCGTAGCCAGGATTTGGCAAAAGCGATTCTCCCTTCTTTGGATAACCTTGAACGTGCACTCGCAGTTGAAGGTTTGACAGATGATGTGAAGAAGGGCTTGGAAATGGTGCAAGAAAGCTTGATTCACGCTTTGAAAGAAGAAGGAATCGAAGAAATCGCAGCTGACGGCGAATTTGACCATAACTATCATATGGCCATCCAAACTCTCCCAGCAGACGATGAACACCCAGCAGATACCATCGCCCAAGTCTTCCAAAAAGGCTACAAACTCCATGACCGCATCCTACGCCCAGCAATGGTGGTTGTTTATAACTAGGCTAGATAGCTTGAAAAAACTTGTCCGAAACGACACTAAACTATGAAGAAAGATAAGAGGCAAGCCGGAGGCTTGCAAGGAAGATATTGCCCGCCGTGGTGAAAGTTTCAGTAGCTTTTGCTACTGAAATAGGGGATTTTTGAGACAATAGGCTCAAAAATAAGTGATGAAATCCCGTAGGGAGTTGCTCACGTCCCCACCACTTAAGGGGAATATCAAAAAATCAAAATTCGAATATAAAATTTAAGGAGAAAAACACATGTCTAAAATTATCGGTATTGACTTAGGTACAACAAACTCAGCAGTTGCAGTTCTTGAAGGAACTGAAAGCAAAATCATCGCAAACCCAGAAGGAAACCGCACAACTCCATCTGTAGTCTCATTCAAAAACGGCGAAATCATCGTTGGTGATGCTGCAAAACGTCAAGCAGTTACAAATCCAGATACAGTTATCTCTATCAAATCTAAGATGGGAACTTCTGAAAAAGTTTCTGCAAATGGAAAAGAATACACTCCACAAGAAATCTCAGCTATGATTCTTCAATACTTGAAAGGCTACGCTGAAGACTACCTTGGTGAAAAAGTAACCAAAGCAGTTATCACAGTTCCAGCTTACTTTAACGATGCTCAACGTCAAGCAACAAAAGACGCTGGTAAAATCGCTGGTCTTGAAGTAGAACGTATCGTCAACGAACCAACAGCAGCAGCCCTTGCTTACGGTTTGGACAAGACTGACAAAGAAGAAAAAATCTTGGTATTTGACCTTGGTGGTGGTACATTTGACGTCTCTATCCTTGAATTGGGTGACGGTGTCTTCGATGTATTGTCAACTGCAGGGGACAACAAACTTGGTGGTGATGACTTTGACCAAAAAATCATCGACCACTTAGTAGCAGAATTCAAGAAAGAAAACGGTATTGACTTGTCTACTGACAAGATGGCAATGCAACGTTTGAAAGATGCGGCTGAAAAAGCGAAGAAAGACCTTTCTGGTGTAACTTCAACTCAAATCAGCTTGCCATTTATCACTGCTGGTGAAGCTGGACCTCTTCACTTGGAAATGACCTTGACTCGTGCGAAATTTGACGATTTGACTCGTGACCTTGTAGAACGTACAAAAGTTCCAGTTCGTCAAGCCCTTTCAGATGCAGGTTTGAGTTTGTCAGAAATCGACGAAGTCATCCTTGTTGGTGGTTCAACTCGTATCCCAGCCGTTGTAGAAGCAGTTAAAGCTGAAACTGGTAAAGAACCAAACAAATCAGTAAACCCTGATGAAGTTGTTGCCATGGGTGCTGCGATCCAAGGTGGTGTCATTACTGGTGATGTTAAAGACGTTGTCCTTCTTGATGTAACACCATTGTCACTTGGTATCGAAACAATGGGTGGTGTCTTCACAAAACTTATCGATCGCAACACTACAATCCCAACATCTAAATCACAAGTCTTCTCAACTGCAGCAGACAACCAACCAGCCGTTGATATCCACGTTCTTCAAGGTGAACGCCCAATGGCAGCAGATAACAAGACTCTTGGACGCTTCCAATTGACAGATATCCCAGCTGCACCTCGTGGAATTCCTCAAATTGAAGTAACATTTGACATTGACAAGAACGGTATCGTGTCTGTTAAGGCCAAAGACCTTGGAACTCAAAAAGAACAAACTATTGTTATCCAATCTAACTCAGGTTTGACTGACGAAGAAATCGACCGCATGATGAAAGATGCAGAAGCAAACGCTGAAGCAGATAAGAAACGTAAAGAAGAAGTTGACCTTCGTAACGAAGTAGACCAAGCGATCTTTGCGACTGAAAAGACAATCAAGGAAACTGAAGGCAAAGGATTCGACGCAGAACGTGACGCTGCCCAAGCTGCCCTTGATGACCTTAAGAAAGCTCAAGAAGACAACAACTTGGACGATATGAAAGCAAAACTTGAAGCATTGAATGAAAAAGCTCAAGGCCTTGCTGTTAAACTCTACGAACAAGCCGCAGCAGCCCAACAAGCTCAAGCAGGAGCAGAAGGCGCACAAGCAACAGGAAACGCAGGCGATGACGTCGTAGACGGAGAGTTTACGGAAAAATAAGATGCAAAGCCCGTTAAAACCTCACAGTGAAAATAGGAAATCTGACGCAGAAACTTTAGTTTCTAGAAAGATTTGTCTTTTTCACCAAGAGGTTAGGGCGTGCTCGATTCGGTAAGATGTTGAGGCGTTAAGAAAACGAAAGAAAAATAGGAAGCCATCGCCTTGTGCGATGCACAAAAGATGGCTTATCTTTTTTCCGAAGTTTTTAGCCGAAACTCAGTTAAGCCTAACTCGTTAAGAATGACAAATGGCTAAAGAGTTTGTCATTCGACTGCAATCGCTATGGCGACTTGCCTAAACGCCTTACTAGTTCAAAAACAAAGTATAATCGACTTTGTTTTTGAACGTTGTAATGATAGGAAGAAATCCAGAGGTTGCAACCCAGCCTCTGTTTTTCGATAAAATAGAGGGTGTAGCTTATGAAAAAAGTACTTTGTGTCATTTATCCTAATTTTTCTCTTTATGAGATAACTACTTTAACGAGTACTTTAGCTCTGTCTTTTGATATCACGATTGATTATGTAGCTTCTGAGAATTCGATGGTGGTCTCTGAGGATGGTTTGCCCTGTCAACCGACGAAAACATTGGATCAAATCCGTATAGAAGATTATTCTTGTGTGATTTTGCCAGGAATGGTAAATATAGGTCCTGCTATACAAGATGAGAAATTGATCTCGTTTTTGAGAAGTCTTGATGAGCAAGATATCCTAATTGCAGCCATTTCTTCAGCGCCCCTTTTATTGGCGAAAGCAGGCTTGTTGAACAACACGAAATTTACAGGTGGAATTTGGCAAAACTTCTTTGACTATTTTGAATTTCTGCCACGTGAGAATTTCCAACCGAAAGTTCTTGTACAAGATAAACAAATCATTACGGCTATCGGTTTTGCACATCAAGAGTTTGCAAGAAAAGTGATTTTCGGTTTAGGGTTGGCGGAGAATACGGACAACTATTTTAAAGAACAGAACGGGTATGCTGAAGAGGATTTGATATTTACTCTATCAGATGAAGAGTTTGATCAAGTGAAGCAGAGTATAGAAAACAGCCTCTAAAGATTTATATGAAAATTATAGAAAGGAACAAGGAGTGTTCGAGTAATTGAACACGGGTTCCAGAATTTCTTACTCAATATAACAGAAAGGAATTGAACCCGACCTAAATTCTCGGAAAAAAGATAAATCTGCCTAGGAGCATCGCCCCGGCGTCAGATTTCCTATTTTTCAGTCGAATTTTACGGTCTTGGTATCTTGTATGAACAATACTGAATTTTATGATCGTCTGGGGGTGTCAAAAAACGCTTCGGCAGACGAGATCAAAAAGGCTTATCGTAAGCTTTCGAAAAAATATCACCCAGATATCAATAAGGAGCCTGGTGCTGAGGAAAAATACAAGGAAGTTCAGGAAGCCTATGAGACTTTGAGTGACGACCAAAAACGGGCTGCCTATGACCAATATGGTGCTGCGGGTGCCAATGGCGGTTTTGGTGGTGCTGGCGGTTTCGGCGGTTTCGACGGGGCAGGTGGCTTCGGTGGTTTTGAGGATATTTTCTCAAGTTTCTTTGGCGGAGGCGGTGCTTCACGCAATCCAAATGCTCCTCGTCAAGGGAATGACCTCCAGTATCGTGTGAATTTGACCTTTGAAGAAGCTATTTTTGGAGCTGAAAAAGAGGTTAAGTACAATCGCGAAGCAAGCTGTAGTACATGTAATGGCTCTGGTGCTAAGCCAGGAACAAGTCCAGTTACTTGTGGACGCTGTCATGGCGCTGGTGTCATTAACGTCGATACGCAGACTCCGCTTGGTATGATGCGTCGCCAAGTAACCTGTGATGTCTGTCATGGTCGCGGAAAAGAAATCAAAGATCCATGTACAACTTGTCACGGAACAGGTCATGAAAAACAAGCCCATAGTGTACATGTAAAAATCCCTGCTGGTGTGGAAACCGGCCAACAAATTCGCCTAGCAGGCCAAGGTGAAGCAGGCTTTAACGGTGGACCTTATGGTGACTTGTATGTAGTGGTTTCTGTGGAAGCTAGCGACAAGTTTGAACGTGAAGGAACTACTATCTTCTATAATCTCAACCTCAACTTTGTCCAAGCGGCTCTTGGTGATACAGTAGATATCCCAACTGTTCACGGTGATGTTGAATTGGTTATCCCAGAGGGAACTCAGACTGGTAAGAAATTCCGTCTACGTGGCAAGGGAGCTCCTAGCCTTCGTGGTGGTGCAGTTGGTGACCAATACGTTACTGTTAATGTCGTAACACCGACAGGCTTGAACGACCGTCAAAAAGCAGCGCTGAAAGAATTCGCAGCTGCTGGTGATTTAAAAGTCAATCCAAAGAAAAAAGGCTTCTTTGACCATATTAAAGATGCCTTTGATGGAGAATAAAGTAAAAAGAGCCGACTGGCTCTTTTTGCTTGTAGATTTTTAAGACTTTCCTTAAGTAATGATGGACGGTAGTGACCTTCTTCGAAGTTACATACCTAAACTTTGAACCTAGGTCTCAAAGTTTCTGGACGCCTGAAACCAAGCTGTTTCAGGTATTTTCATTACGGCGGAAAGTCTGGGGAAGTATTCGATTTATACTCAATGAAAATCAAAGAGCAAACTAGGAAACTAGCCGCAGGCTGTACTTGAGTACGGCAAGGCGACGTTGACACGGTTTGAATTTGATTTTCGAAGAGTATTAGTTGTGAAATGGTGTATGAGTTTTCTAAATTATGATGTATAGTTGATGGAATATAACTTGTTTACCTTTTAGAAAAGAGCCGTCGGGCTCTTTTACTTATCTTCAGTTTCCTGTGTTTCTTTGATCACAGCTAGTCTAGTCTGGATATCCTTTTCCAAGACTTTAAACTTGTAAGTCAGGTCTTCTTGGTATTCCTTGATGAGTTCTTTTTGTTGGTCAATGATTTGCAGGCTGTTTTGGATAATATCCACATCATCCTTGATAGCTTGAACGCGGTCAGTAGTGTTCAAGACTTCATCTGTGATAGTTTGGCGATTTTTTGTGACCAGATAACTTCCGGCTGCAGCTCCTGCAAATAGCAATAGGTTGGATAATTTCATGGCAACTCCTTAGGCATTTTTGATGGTTTCAGCGATTTGAGCAAGTTTGTCAAAGTCTGGTTCGTGGGCGATAAAATCAATCTTGAGGTCATCGTCCGCACTGTAGCGAGGCACGAGGTGAACGTGGGTATGAAAGACTGTTTGACCAGCGATTTCTTCACAGTTAGTAATGATATTCATACCAGTAGCCTTGGTAGCTTTCATGACTTTTTGAGCTACTTTTGGTACTTGGGCAAAGAGTTGGCTGGCGCTAGTAGCGTCCATTTCCAAAAGATTGCGATAGTGCTTTTTGGGTACGACCAAGGTGTGTCCTGGTGTCACTTGAGAGATATCAAGAAAGGCAAGAACCTGCTCATCTTCATATACTTTTGAAGCAGGAATTTCCCCTGCGATGATTTTACAAAAAATGCAATCTGACATAAAATCTACCTCTACTGTATTGAATTTTGATATAATATAGCTACATTATACCAGATTTGGAGAAAATATGTTAGAAATTAAAAACCTGACAGGTGGCTATGTCCATATCCCTGTCTTGAAAGATGTGTCTTTTACTGTTGAAAGTGGGCAGCTGGTCGGTCTGATTGGTCTCAATGGTGCTGGAAAATCAACGACAATCAATGAGATTATCGGTCTGTTGACACCTTATAGTGGTTCTATCAATATCAATGGCTTGACCCTGCAAGAAGATGCAACGAGCTACCGCAAGCAAATTGGCTACATTCCTGAGACACCTAGTCTGTATGAGGAATTGACCCTCAGAGAGCATATCGAAACGGTTGCCATGGCTTATGGTATTGAGCAGAAAGTGGCTTTTGAGCGAGTAGAGCCCTTGTTAAAAATGTTCCGTCTGGACCAGAAATTAGACTGGTTTCCTGTTCATTTTTCAAAAGGGATGAAGCAGAAAGTCATGATTATCTGTGCTTTTGTGGTGGATCCGAGTCTTTTCATCGTGGATGAGCCATTCCTTGGTCTCGATCCGTTGGCGATTGCGGACTTGATTCAGCTTTTGGAAGTGGAAAAGCAAAAGGGCAAATCCATTCTCATGAGTACACACGTGCTGGATTCGGCGGAGAAGATGTGTGATGCTTTTGTCATTCTTCATAAGGGAGAGGTGCGTGCCAAGGGAAATCTCCTGCAACTGCGCGAAGCCTTTGACATGCCTGAGGCTAGTTTGAATGATATTTACTTGGCTCTGACCAAAGAGGAGGAGCTATGAAAGACTTGTTTTTAAAGAGAAAGCAGGCTTTTCGTAAGGAGTGTGTCGGTTATCTGCGCTATGTTCTCAATGACCACTTTGTCTTGTTCCTGCTTGTTCTGCTGGGCTTTCTAGCCTACCAGTACAGTCAACTCTTACAACATTTTCCTGAAAATCATTTGCCTATCCTTTTATTTGTAGGAATTACGTCTGTTTTACTTTTGCTTTGGGGTGGAATTGCCACTTATATGGAGGCTCCAGACAAGCTCTTTCTCTTAGTTGGAGAAGAGGAAATCAAACTCCATCTCAAGCGTCAAACTGGCATTTCCCTAGTCTTTTGGCTCTTTGTCCAGACCCTTTTCTTGCTGTTATTTGCGCCTTTATTTTTGGCAATGGGTTATGGCTTGCCTGTTTTTCTGGTCTATGTGCTTTTATTGGGAGTAGGTAAATATTTCCTCTTTCGTCAAAAGGTTAGTAAATTTTTCACTGAAACTGGACTGGACTGGGACTATGTCATTTCCCAAGAAAGCAAGCGCAAACAAGTCTTGCTTCGTTTCTTTGCCCTCTTTACGCAGGTCAAGGGAATTTCAAACAGCGTCAAGCGTCGTGCCTATCTGGACTTTATCCTAAAGGCTGTTCAGAAGGTGCCTGGGAAGATTTGGCAAAATCTCTATCTGCGATCTTATTTGCGAAATGGAGACCTCTTTGCGCTCAGTCTCCGTCTGCTCTTGCTTTCCATACTGGCGCAGGTCTTTATCGAGCAAGCTTGGATTGCGACAGCAGTGGTAGTGCTCTTTAACTACCTCTTGCTCTTTCAGTTGCTGGCTCTCTACCATGCCTTTGACTACCAGTATTTGACCCAACTCTTTCCGCTGGACAAGGGGCAAAAGGAAAAAGGCTTGCAGGCGGTAGTCCGAGGATTGACCAGTTTTGTTTTACTTGTGGAATTAGTTGTTGGGTTGATTACCTTTCAAGAAAAACTAGCTCTTTTAGCCTTGCTGGTTGCTGGTTTGGTTTTACTAGTCTTGTACTTACCTTATCAAGTAAAACGTCAGATGCAGGACTAACATTGCTTATATGATATTAAAAAAGAAGTTGAGTTCAGTTTGTCTCAGCTTCTTTTTAGTTGCTACAGGATAATGGTTGGCCCGTAGAGACTCAACTTGGTCTTGACCTGGTCAAAGTGGAAGCGGTCATATGCCCGCCAAGCAGCGCGAGTAGGAGCATCTGGATTGAGAGCGCTGAGTCCCATGAGAAGACTGGAAGTCTGGTAAAATTTTTCCAGTTCAATCAAGACTCGATTATCCACTGTCTCAGCCTTGGCTAGAAAGCCAAGAATAGAGTTTAATTGCTCCTGAAAGCGGACGTCGTCAGCGGTTGCCTGTTTGCATGCTTGATAGGCTTTGTTTAAGTCAGTAATCAAAGTCTGAGCTCTTTTGATGGGGTCTGTATCTGTCATGAGAATTCCTCCTTTAATCTGGGTGCTAGTCTTGGTTCTAGCAACTGTGTTTTGATACTGTCAGTCTATCACTTTTATCTTCTTTTTCACCATCAAATCTTTAATTGCCCTTGAAATTTCCTGAATGGTACTGTTAAGATTTTATGATAAAATAGTGGTAAGATTATCATGCTTATTTGAGGAACAAGCTACCCTTCAGGAGCGTTAAAGGCCTGTTTAGGATTTGGTAGGCTTGTATCATAGTATTTTTGCTATTCTCTTTTTAGGAAGAAATCGAAACAAGGAGAGTAAGAAGATGAGAATATTTGTTTTAGAAGATGATTTTTCCCAACAGACTAGGATTGAAACGACGATTGAGAAACTTTTGAAGGAACATCATATCACTCCGAGTTCTTTTGAAGTTTTTGGTAAGCCAGCTCAACTGCTGGCAGAGGTGTATGAGAAGGGAGCCCATCAGCTATTCTTTTTGGACATTGAGATTCGAAATGAGGAGATGAAGGGTCTGGAAGTGGCTAGAAAGATTCGGGATCGGGATCCTTATGCCCTCATCGTCTTTGTGACGACTCACTCAGAGTTTATGCCCCTGTCTTTTCGCTACCAAGTGTCTGCTTTGGACTACATTGACAAGGCCTTGTCGGCAGAGGAATTTGAATCTCGGATTGAGACAGCCCTCCTCTATGCCAATAGTCAAGATAGTAAAAGTCTGGCGGAAGATTGCTTTTACTTTAAATCAAAATTTGCCCAATTCCAGTATCCTTTTAAAGAGGTTTACTATCTCGAAACGTCGCCCAGAGCCCATCGTGTTATTCTCTATACTAAAACGGATAGGCTGGAATTTACAGCGAGTTTAGAGGAGGTTTTCAAGCAGGAACCCCGTCTCTTGCAGTGCCATCGCTCTTTTCTGATCAATCCTGCCAATGTGGTTCGTTTGGATAAGAAAGAAAAACTTCTTTACTTTCCCAATGGTGGAAGCTGTATGATCGCGCGTTATAAGGTCAGGGAAGTGTCTGAAGCTATCAATAACTTACATTGAGTGAGGTGCTGGAATGGAATTAGTTTGGAAGATAGTATATGTGTTTTTGATATCTGGATTGGAATTGTTTATATTTTTTAAGGTGGATGGAATTGTTCTAACTCTGGAGAGAGTTTTTAAGTCCTTTCTTTTTAAGCTGCTTTTAGCAGTTGTTTTTGTAACGATTAGCTATATAGTAGGAAATACTTACCTATCTTATTTTATGGAACCCTTGTACGGCATTGGTTTATCTTTATTACTGTTAAGAGGACTTCCTAAAAAACTCCTTTTCTTTTATGGTCTCTTTCCAATGATATTGGTGAATCTCTTTTATAGAGGTATTTCTTATTTTGTGCTTCCATTTTTAGGGCAAGGGCATGTGTATGATGACCGCTCTTTTATTTGGTTATGTATAAAAATTTTCATTTGCTTTATTTCTCTAGCCTTTTTGAAATGGTTAGACTATGATTTTACTAGTTTGAGAAAGGAGATTCCCGATAAAGATTTTCAAAAGTCCCTGACTAAGATTAACTGGATAATGGGGGCTTACTATCTAGTGATGCAAAGTCTGTCTTATTTTGAATATGTACAAGGTATACAATCAACGACTGTTCGCCATTTCATTCTGGTATTTTATCTACTCTTTTTTATGGGGGTTATCAAGAAATTAGATACCTATTTGAAGGAAAAACTTCAGGAGAAACTGAACCAAGAACAGACCTTGCGCTATAGAGATATGGAACGCTATAGTCGGCATATAGAGGAACTTTACAAGGAAGTACGGAGCTTTCGGCATGATTATAGCAACCTCTTGACTAGTTTACGTCTGGGCATTGAAGAGGAGGATATGGAGCAGATAAAAGAGGTTTACGACTCTGTTTTAAAGGATTCCAGTGAAAAATTGCAGGACAACAAATATGACCTGGGCAGATTAGTGAATATTCGTGATAAAGCCCTCAAAAGTCTCCTAGCAGGAAAGTTTTTAAAAGCTAGAGATAAGAAGATTATCTTTAATGTCGAAGTTCCTGAGGAGATTCAGGTAGAGGGGATGAGCTTGCTTGATTTTCTAACCATTGTGTCTATCCTTTGTGACAATGCTATTGAAGCCAGTGTAGAGGCCAGTCAACCTCATGTTTCAATTGCCTTTTTAAAAAATGGAGAACAGGAGACCTTTATCATTGAAAACTCCATCAAAGAAGAGAGCATCGATATTTCGGAGATTTTTTCTTTTGGAGCAAGTTCTAAAGGGGAGGAGAGAGGAGTTGGTCTCTATACCGTCATGAAAATTGTGGAAAGCCATCCCAATACCAGTCTAAATACCACCTGTCAAAATCAAGTCTTTCGTCAGGTTTTAACGATTCACTTGATGTCGGTTGATGATTAGAAGATTTATGAAGCAGAAGTACTGTATGCAGTTATCAATTAAAATACTATAGTATGTGAGGTATCCTATATGAATAAGAAATCCTATTTTGTCATCTGTTCTGCGTTGATCATAGCATCGAATCTTCTCATGATTTCTGTGGTGAACAAGGGAGAAGAAACGGGGAGCAATCTGTTTGTGATTGCTATAGCCTGTGTTATGTTACCGTCATTCTTATATGCGGTTGAGAACCGAATGGCTTCTTTAATTCGAACAGGGTCAGTAGCTTTACTCTTATTGACAGTATTGTCTTTAGTCCGTATTGTCAACAGAATAGAGAGGACGCCTGAAATCCTCAACATTATCATTACCCTCCTGGTTTTGGCAGGTGGGACAGCCTGTATCCTAGTTGCAATCATGAGAATCTATCAGAACAGACGAAAGTAAGGGTGAATAGTTTTCGATTATTGTTAAATTCCCATAGGGCAAGTATGTTGTTCATGCTTGCTTTTTAAATTTGTTAACAATTCAAGATGTTTTGATGACCATTTATGATTTGGATGGAAAATTTTAAAAAATAGTAGTATACTAACCTTATTAAGGTTGCAATAGGACGAAAGTAAAAAGAGGAATTCCTCGTGAATGCAAAAACAATGTTACAATTGGCTATTATGGTTGTTTAAAGACTTGAGCTTGTGTACTTGGAGGTAATTATGGATTTCATAATAATCTCCCTTAACTCCACCTAATCAGGTGGAGTTTTTTGGCTCTATTTCAGGCTTTTTGGGACTATTCTAAAAATCATTTTTCGATATTTTTCGGTATTTTTCGGATTTTGGTCGGGGAATTGGCGGGGAATTTTTGAGATTTTGGCGGGGATTTTTTAGCGAATATGACTAAGAAATAGGTCTGTTGTCGCTTCAGCAAGTTCGTCCTCTACTTGATTGTAACGATCGGTCATATAAACCTTTGTATGCCCCAGCGCCTGGCTTAATTGTTCAAGCGGAACTCCTGCAATAATGCTTTGAGTCGTGAAGAAGTGGCGCATCATGTGAGGTGTTACATGCAATCCTGTTGCTTCATTCACTAGATTGAAGTTTCTATTCAGCTGGTTTGGATTGATGAGACCACCTTTCTCGTTGATAGTTATATAATCCTTGTGCTGTTCCTTGATAATTCCTAACTTTCGCTTAATCTTAGAAGCTTCAGCTATCAGATAATAGATAAGGTCTGTTCCGATATCATCAAGGCAGACATATCGCTCTGAATCTTTCGTTTTAAGTCCTCCTTTCCCTTTCAAGGTCTGATTGCTTCGACTATCTCTAAGATGTAGTATAGCCCGTCCGCTGTCGTTCTGAGTGACATCCATAGGGCGCAATCCAAAGACTTCTCCTCTTCTCAATCCAAAAATTGTTAGATAGGTAAGAGCGTAGAACTGTTTTGGCATAATTTCTTCTGCCTTTGCTATCCAAGTCTTGAACTCTTTGAGAGTCACTTTCTTGTTAGCAGCAGGGATATTACTTTGGCCGATGAAGACACCTTTCAAGCGATTTGAGAGCATATTCCCATTCTTCACGGCATCATTCAGCAATGCCATGAAACTTGAGTTGAGAGTTTGAACAGTGTATCTGGTATGGTTCTGCAATTTTTCAGCGATAAAGAGTTCATACTCATTTCTATCCAAATTTTTAAGCTGGATAGAACCAAATTTGGGTTTGATATGATTCTTATAGAGATTATCATTGAGGTAGTAGGAAGTGTCATTCCAGCGCCCTGTTGACAATCTCTTTTCAGAATAGATATCCCAATACTGATCAAGAGTTAGATTAGTATTGATACCTAATTCTTGGTCTTGGATTTGTTGCTCAATCTCTGCCAAGGCTGCACGAGCTTGAGGGAGAGTTGTGAAACCACTTTTACTTTTTTCTCTTTTTTTACCTCGGAAGAAAAAAGAACGTCTGACATAGTAACGCTTGCCTTTAGCAGTCTCATAGTAATAGATATTTGGGTATTTTGTTTTATTATATTTCATTGTATTCTCCTTGTTTATCGGCTTCTGGACAAGGTCTAAACATTGAGAATATTGACATCACCCCTTTCATGGTGTAAAATAGGGTATAGAAAAGAGGCCTTTTTAATGGCTGATTTTTTATAAGGGTGAGCTTCACAATCAAACTTTGGCGAGGGCGATTGTGGGGCTTTTTTTGTTATTTCTTGACTTTATCTTTTAAAGCTTTCTCTATGGCTTTCTTCAATTCCAAAATAGATGCTTTTTCATCTTTGGTAAAGGTTACGGTGTTTTCATCTTTTACGGCATCAAACACACCACCTTTTGTATCAGAAGAACCAGGGTAAACAAGTTGAAGATAGCCAACAGTTGAGCCAGGTTCTTTCAATTGGTATGCTGTAATCTCAGAGAGGAGAATTGACTTTTCGCCATCAAGACCATGAAGAAGAACATTAGATACATTTGACTTTCTTGCAATCCTGATAAAATAATCATCGATTCTTACAACAGTTTTTGATTTTTTAAACTCAAAAATTCGTTCATTAGGTTCCTCTGTAAAAAGTTCGATTTCTAAAACTTCATTTTGTTTTTTACCAAATAACGCCATAATATTTCCTCCGTTTATTTTAGTATTTTCATTTCTCCTCTGTACTCTTGAGATATTTGAGTTTTATCAGAGTCTGAGGTATAAACAAGTAGTTGAGGTGTATCTTTTTCCACATCAACATTGTAACCTTTTTCTTGAGCCCACTTTTCAAAGATAGTATTTTTAGCTTTTAGAAATTCATTTGAAATATAGATCTTGCGGCTAGGGCTTTCATTTTTCCAGCTTTCTCCAATTCGCACTGAAATATATTTATCGTCGCCTCCAGAAACAAAATCAATCTTTTCCCCTTTATCAATAATTTCAGCGTTGTCTTTAAAATACAAGGCAAAATCTTCGCCTAACTCTTTAGTCATTTTAAATTTCTGTTCAACTGCTGTTGATGTTTTTTCAGATTTGGTTGCAGTATTTTTAGATGGGTTCTTTAAAATACTATTTGTCACACCAATAGCCAAAAAAGCTATCAGTCCCCAAAACCATACTCGCTTATAAATTGGCTTAGAATTTTTTCTTTTGTTCATGTTTTTTCTCCTTTATCCAACTAGTGACTTATATTCCTCTTTTACCATGATTTCATTTGTCATGGTTTTGAGGTTGTATTTCTCCATGAAGTGGAGGTAGTTGAAATTAGTGATGTCATCCATCGTTTCTAGCTCTTCTTTTAGCAGGTAGTGGATCATGTTTCTATCTGCTTGGAGTTCGTATTCTTCTCGTCTTCGTTTATACTGCTCCGGGTTGTGGTCTTTGTGCCCTATCTCGTGATAGATGACTTTCTTTTTCTCAATATCATCTAGGTAAGTGTCTACCGCTATGAGATTGTAGGGTTGGTTGTAAAGTCCTTTATTGTGGGAACCTCTACCATCAAAATAAACTAGATCGATACCTTGTTCAGAACAGACTTGTTCGGGTGTTGTCATAGGCAAGTATTACTTTCTATTTCTCATACGAGCTTCTAGTAGTGAGGAGATGAGGTCTAAATCCTCGTCGTTGAGTTCGTGTCCATCGTAAAAGAAGCTTTCTGCTGCGTCCTTTTTGAAGTCTATTTCTGTTTTTGTGACGGTATCCCTAGCGATAACTGGGTTATCTGTTCGTCCGAGCAGGTAGTCGGTGGATACGTTGAAGTAGTCAGCGATTTCTGAAATTCGTTCAGTGGATGGTTTTGAATTTTTTAGATTATAAATAGTATTTCTACTGTAACCAAGTTTTTCTTCCAATGAATTTATTGAAAGTCCCTGCTTTTTGGCAAGTTCTTTAATTCTGTCAAATGTCTGAAACATTGATTTTTCAACCTTTCTGAGAACATGACAAAAAATATTTAATATTTCTCATTAAAACACTTGACAAAGTTAATGCGAAGTATTAAAATAGTTTTTGTAAGTTAATGAGTTAGTAAAAAACAAAGTTAAAACTTATCTAAAAAATAAATAGCTTTGGCGAGCAAATAAGTTGATAGATATAAGGTTTTATCAAGGTTTTTAATTATGCTTTCATTTTAATACTATACATTAAATTTGTCAAGCGTTTTATAAAATAATTTACTAACTCTTTAACTCTGTTCCTTGACAATTGAATAGAGCATGTGAGATAATAGGGGAGAAGAAAAGAAAGATGTTGCTTAGCAACGTGTTCACGCTTAACCTCTAAGTCGCCAGCTTGGAGGTTTTTTGGTACGTAAAAAACACCCCACATCGCCAGATTGTGGAGTGCAAGGCGTTAATCCTCATCGCTATGTTTGTCTAGTAGCCAGGTCAAGATGACTGGGGCTAGTGCGACAACTAGCGGATGGGAAAGAAAAGAAATTATCGTGTCCACGCTTTTCACCTCCTTAGCTGTATGGTTAACAGCGGGGATTTGTGACTAACGCCGTCACTATTATATCACATTTCTAATTCAGCTTGTCAGAGATTTCTTTTGACAACTGAAAATAGATGTGAGATAATATAGGGGAAGTGAAGATGTAGTCTACTATAACTACAAAAAAGCCCCTGCTGATAACCACAAAAGCAAGGGCTTTTTCTAGTCTACGCTAGAAAGGTGGGTTGGTCGCTATTTCTTGTTTAGCCATTTTTCGATGACTATCAGGATGATACCGACTACCAAGGGTAGAATAATATTTGTGAAGATGTAATCTACCATAGGCTCCACCTCCCTTCTAAGGCAGATGTGCCGTCACTATTATACCACATGCTCTATCAGTTAGATAGGGCATTTTTTATTTTCAAAAAGGAGGAGGTTACATGAGCCAACAACATCTTAAATGGATTGAGCTTGTAAAAGAGCGAATTGAAAAACGTGGGTGGTCGCAGACGGACCTAGCTACCGTCGTAGGCGTTAGTCCGTCAGCCATCACACAGTTGCTTAAGGATGGAAAAGGGAGCGATGATTTGAAGCTTCGTATTAACAAGAAGTTGAGAATTAGCGAGTCGTGGGAGAAATTTGAGGAGTAGAAAAATGAGACCAAGACGATATCCGTATAGTGGACAAAAATAGTCCACCTTTGTAAAGGCAGACCCTGAGTTATTATTGAATATCGATAAGATTGATTGTGGGAATATAAAAACAATAAATCTATTTGGAAAAATTTTAGATAAAGAAAGTAGGTAAGAAGAATGGCTAAAAATTCAATGACCCTTGAAGTTAAAGTAAATATTACGAATATGGAGAAATTTAATGATCTTGTCAAAGAGTTCAATAAAAAAGCTCACGAGCTTGAAGAGCTTGCTCATGAGCTGAATTGGTTTCGTTTTGAAGCAGATATCCTATCAAATGATGGCAACTAGTTCAAAATTAGTATTTTCTGGAAACAGATAAATTGGATATGATTCTTTTGTTTCGAGATTACGGAACTGGTAACCAAAATAATCTTTTTTTGCATTTGAATTTTTTTCAGTTAGTATTTCAATACTAGCTTGTGATAGCAACTTAAAAATCTGAATACGAGCTTGTTCCATATCAGACACTCTATTCAAGGCTCTTAGTTCGTGTTCGCTTGGGAATGCACTTATCAATTCTTCTCTATTATCTAAATAGGTTATAGAATCATCCAGATAATCATATTTTAATTTGAAATCGATAAAAGATAAATTCCTGTATTCTTGATAGGTTACAAAGGTAATATTTTTATCTTGGAATCGGTAGACGAGGGAATCATTTTGTAATTCATCCTTAAATTCCGTAAGACCAATTAAAAATTTATGACAAGCTTCTAAAATACGAATTTGATTTAGATTCATTTTATTTTCCTCCTTTCTGTTGGAATGTTGACTAAAACGGTGAGAGGTCCTAGTCAAGATTATTATAGCAATTTAGGAGGATATTACATCAGTCTTGAGGCTGATATAGGAGGTTGAATGGAAGATAAAATCATCGAACTTGCTGATTACTTCATCAGCGAAAACACAACGTACAGAGAGGCTAAAATAGCGTGTGAGAAGCTATTTAGACAAGTCAGCCATGAGATAGAACTCAGGGCGATGGAAAGTAAAACTTTTTAAACTAAAAAGCACCTAACAATGTCAGGCGCTCAACAAAAATAACTAACTGAATTATATCGCGAAAGGAACATTATGAACGAAATTTTTAATTTTCACGGGCAGGAAGTCCGTACTCTGACAATTGATGACGAGCCTTGGTTCGTCGGGAAAGATGTGGCGGATATTCTGGGGTACCAAAACGGTAGTCGAGATATTAACCGTCACGTAGATGATGAAGATCGTCAAAACTACCAAAACGGTACTTTTGGAAATAGAGGCGTTACCGTTATCAACGAATCTGGTCTCTACTCTCTTATCTTATCCAGTAAATTACCTCAAGCGAAAGAGTTTAAACGTTGGGTGACATCAGAGGTTTTGCCAGCTATTCGCAAGCAGGGGGGATTTATCCGTGAGGACTTGGATGAGGATGCCTTCATTGCTCTATTTACTGGACAGAAGAAATTGCGTGAGCAACAAGCTAGCATGATTGAAGACATCGACTACCTCAAGAGTGAGCAACCGATTCATCCAAGCTATGCTCAATCTCTCCTGAAGAAGCGTAAGGCTAGGGTTGTGGCATGCCTGGGTGGTATTGATAGCCCAGCTTATGCAGATAAGAATTTTGCTCAGTCGGTATTTAGACAAGCTGAGATTGATTTCAAGGATCATTTTAATATTAGTCGCTATGACCTGCTACCCAAGAAGCATGCGGATGCTGCTCTAGCTTACTGGATGACGTGGGAGCCAAGCACCAATACCAAGATGAAAATCATGAAATTGAACTCATTTGACGAAGGGTAAGAGGGGAAGAAGATGGACAATGTTCTACTTTCACTATCTGAATGGATTAAATCCATTATCAAGGACACAATCACTAGATTGGTTGAAATCGAAAAAGATAGTGACCACTATCCAGAGTTGATGGATGTGAACACTACATGTGATTTTCTAGGAATTAAGTATGCCACATTTTCAGATAATTATCGTTACTTAAAGGGATTTCCAAAGGAATTACCTGGTAAGAAATGGTCAAAAAGAGCCATCAAAGAATGGCTCTCTAATCAAATATAATAACTTTACTAAAAGGCTTCTGGACAAGGTCTTAGCAAAATTATTTGACTATATTATAACACAAAAAGAGCATAAGGAGATAAAAATGTTTGAACCACCGATTTTAGACCAGCTGATGGGTGCTGGAGCTTTGCTGATTGGATTTGCAGGGCTTTGCCGTCATATAAAATTGCAAGAGGATCGTAAGGAAAAAGAAAGACGAGAAGAGCAAGAATTTGCGTCTATGATTATCCAAGGCTACAACCATGCATACGAACGTGGTAGAGAGGCACAGCGTCAAGAAATCCGCAAGAATATCCGTAGAGAGTTCAAGGGTTTTACCTACGACAATGAACCACCTGTAGGCTTACGCCCTGAGCCATTAGCCTTACCAGAGCCGAAACAGTCTGCAATCAGACTTTTGTAATGAGGAGGGCAGAAATGGAAGAATTGATTGAATGGCTGTTATGGCACGAGAGAGTGAATAAAGAAATGTTATCGTCTGATGAAGAAAAGTCTGACTTTGAAATATATTTAGAGGACGAGAACAGGAAAATTTCACTTATCAAAGAATACCTAACCGACTATGGAAAACTAGCCAAGGACTACCGTGATGTGGTATCTGAAAATAAGCTGTTAAAGGTCGAGAAGATGGCGCTAGAAGGCAGACACATCTATGAGGATATGCGAATGAAGTATCGCGCTAACCGTAGGAAGTGGGGTGTGAGATTATGGCGTTAAAAAACAAGCGGTATTTCTGGATCCAGCTTGCTCAAGACTTCTTTAAGTCAAAGGAGATGAAACTACTTCGTAAGATTGCTGGTGGAGATACACATACCATCATTTATCTCAAAATGATGTTAATTAGCTTGGAAGACGGAGGGCATATTTACTATGATGGACTTGCAGACAATCTAGCTGAGGAAATTGCTCTTGTCATTGACGAAAATGTTGAAGATATTAAAATTACATTGATTTTTTTAGAAAGCAAAGGATTGCTGACTAGAAACTCTGACCGTGATTATTTCTTAGAACAGGTTCCTGAGATGGTTGGGAGTGAAACAGCGAGCACTCGTAGAAGTCGTAAGCACAGAGAATTACAAAAGTTGCATTGCAACACTATCGCAACAACTTGCAACGGAGATATAGATAAAGAGATAGATAAAGAGATAGATAAAGAGATAGAGAAAGAGATAGAGAAAGATATAGATAAAGATAAAAATCCAGTCGAGCTCATCGTGGAAGAATATCAATCTCGTATTGCTCCGTTGGATGGAACTCAATTTGAAATCTTGAAAGAGTTCATCACCTTGGACGGCATGGAAGCGAAAGTTGTCCTGAAAGCAATTGGTCTTGCTGCTGACAATGGTAAAAGAAATTTTAGCTATATTAAAGCAATTTTGACGAATTGGAAAAAAGACGGGGTCTTGACGATTGCAGCAGTAGATGAACGTGAGCGTCAATACAGAGAAAGTAAGATCAGCAATCGCCAAGGACAAGCAAAATCTAACGTTCCTGAATGGTCTCAACCTAACTATGTGAATACCACGAGTGAGGAGGACAAGAAAGAGCTTGAAAAACGGAAACGTGAATTACTTGAAAGGCTTGAGAATGGAGGTGTCTGATGTTTATTTTAAAGCATGGTACAAGAGAGGACAAGCCCTTTCTGAGGTCCGCAGTTATCGGAGTGACTGGCTTGGACATTTCATGTTCTGAGGAGAAGAAAGCCATGCGGTTTGTTTCTCGGGCGGCAGCCTTACAGGTTGGAAAGGCTTTGAGGGGTTCCTTTGGGAACTTTTACCCTGTTGAGGTGGAGTGATGATGAAATTCTTAAATGGTGACTGCATGGACATCATGAAACAATATCCTGATAATTACTTTGACCTAGCTATTGTTGATCCACCATATTTTTCTGGTCCAGAAAAAAGGAAATTTTACGGACGGAAAATCAGTCCAATAGGTGTAAGCAGACTCTATGGCGAAATCTCAGAGTGGAAAATTCCAAACAGAGATTATTTTGATGAACTTTTCAGGGTATCTAAAAATCAAATTATTTGGGGTGTGAACTACTTCGACTATTCTTTTGGTTCTGGCCGTATTGTGTGGGACAAAGTTAATGGTCAATCAAGTTTTTCAGATTGTGAGATAGCGTACTGCAGTTATCATGATAGTACTAGGCTATTTCGTTACATGTGGAATGGTATGATGCAAGGTAAATCAATCTCTGAAGGTCATATACAACAAGGAAATAAGGCATTGAATGAGGTTAGAATCCATCCGACACAAAAACCAGTCAACCTTTACCTTTGGTTATTGCAAACTTACGCAAAAGAAGGCGATAAAATACTTGATACTCACGTCGGTTCAGCAAGTAGCTTGATTGCTTGCGGAGAGCTAGGATTTGACTATGTTGGATGCGAGATTGATAAAAGTATTTTCAACCTCGCTCAACAGAGACTTGATGCTTATGAGAAGCAGTTGAAGTTATTTTAGGAGGTATTGATGTTAGAGCTTTACTTCGTCTACAACGGGCACTGCAAGTTTTACCTTGGGACGTTTGACAATGTCGATGATCTCATTGAGCAAATGGAAGATCATCAGTGGGCTTTCTCGGCTATCACTCAGCCAAGGTTTCAGAAGCACATTGGTCAGCGGACGACACGGTTTGACTATGGTGCGAAGGATTGTTACTATTTAGCAACTTTTTCAGGAGGAGAAGAAAATGATTGAATTTATTAAAGAATTTGGAATAACTTTTCTGTGCTTTTTTATCGGTTACTCAGTTGTGGAATGTGCGACAGGAAAGGAAAAGAAAGATGATTAATAATGTTACGTTAGTGGGGCGCTTGACGAAAGACCCTGAATTAAAACATACACCGTCGAATGTGGCGGTTGCTACCTTTACTCTGGCGGTCAATCGGAATTTCAAGGGAGCCAACGGCGAGCGAGAGGCAGACTTCATCAACTGTATGATGTGGCGCAAGCAGGCGGAGCTATTCGCAGAATGGTGCAAGAAGGGTAATCTGGTCGGTGTGACGGGTCGCATCCAGACAAGGAACTACGAGAATCAGGAGGGGCGCAGGGTCTATCTGACTGAGGTGGTCGCAGATGGTTTTGAGCGACTTGAAAAGCGTGATGATACAGCTAACCGTTCGAACATTGAGGAACAAATGCCAGGATACGCCCTTGAAGAAGATGATTTTCCGTTTTAGCAGGAAGTGATAAATATGATTGGATTAACCTATCAGGAAATTCATCTCTTTGTTGAGTTTTTGAAAAAGCAGTATGGGCAAGGTCGTCCAGACTATATTGAAGCACTGAACGACTTAGACGGCTTGGCGAAAGTCTCCTATAGAGAAGCTATTGAAAGATTTTTAGAAGATGAAGTACGATAAACAGACAGTCATCGACGGATTGAAACGAACAATCGAGCAGACGAAGGCAAGGATAGTTGAACTATCTGAGCCGTGTGTTAAATCACTTGCTTTTAGCAGGTCTGAGGAACGTGACGTGCTTAAAAAGAAAGTGAAAGGATGGAAGAAGAGAATAAAGGAGTTGGAAAATGAAATATAAAGTGACAGAATACCATTCAGATTTTCAGGAAGAACAGACTGGCACTTGCGAATTGTGTTTTGGTACAGCGTGGGTTGAAAATGGTTCAATAACGGTTGAAGATGAAAATGGAACTGAAACAGAAATTTATTTAACGGTTTGGGATTGGGGCGATTACAACACAATCTACATTGATAATGTGGTTAACTTCTCAGCTTGGTTGCAAGAAAGGGAAGTTGACCCAATCAGTGAAGAAACCGAACCTTGGTCGTGGTTGCATGAATTGGTAGAAAAATATAACGAGGAATTGGAAGATGAATAAGCAGGAAGCGTTAAAAAGGATTGAGGTACAGAAAGAAACCCTCATAAGACTTACTGGCTGGGCAGTTTATGTATATATAGAGGAGCTTATTAAAAGTCTTGACGAACCAAAACCGGTCAAAGTACCTCAGTTTGTGGCAGATTGGATAACGCATTCAAAAAATATAGGGCGTTCTCTATTTGGAGCAATGAGTATCTTTGAAGAAAATACCGAGATTAAAAAGTGGCTGCAATGGGCAGATAATCAAGAAACATTCGCACTAGCTTGGATTTTAGGCTATGAGGTCGAGGAAGAAAAGCGGTATACAGTAGTGATGAAAACAACAAAACAACCGCTATATTATAATGCTGGGGATAAGAAACTATTCTTCTCTCTGGGTGGACTAGCTACGAATTTTACCCAAAAACAACTAGAAGAAGCGGATTTCGGCTGGGTATTCGATTGCCCAGGGATTGAGATTGAGGAGGTGGAGTGATGAAGAAAATAACGTTTATCATAGGGTTAGGAGGCGAGCAAATAGAATTCAAAACAAATAGAGATGATTTTATCAATGAATTAAAATTTCGTTATGAAAACAAGCAACTTCTTGAAATCAATCTTGGTCCTGAGATTGTGTTGCTCAATCCCAGCAAGATCTTATTTGTTAAAATCAAGGAGGTCGCAGAATGAAACGTTTTATCGCAATCTGGATTTTATTGTCTGCCGGATTAAATATCTGGCAGATGGACAGGATTCGAGATTTGGAAGAGAAGAAGCCGATGGTTATCTACAAGGCGGATAACGCAGGCGCAGAGATATTCGGTAAGGTCGTCGAGAAAGGGCGACATGGGAAGCTATATACACTTACGATTCGTGATTACGGGGTGTTCGTGGTTACTAAGGATGTGTACGAGAAAGTGAAAGTTGGGGATGAGGTGTTACTCTAATGGACGATATTTTACAAGCTTTAGCAAAAATGCTAAATATGACTGTTGATGAAGTAAGTTCTTTGCTTACAACATTTAAAGGGAATGCACCACAGATTTATGAAATGTTCGTTAAAGAAAAGATGATTTATGATCTCTTCAGTCTTTTTCAAATCATGTCAATTATAATATTTAGTGTTTCTGCAGTAGTTTTAGCAGTTTTAACTCTCATATATTTTACATACGATGGTGGTTTTGTTTATTCCTATGATATACGTACAGGAAAAACCGAGGAAGAAATTAAATTAGAACGCATTGAACGGAAAAGAAAGGACTTAAAAATACCACTAAAAATTAGTTGCATTTCATCAAGCGCAAGCTTGATAACATTAGTTCTTGCAATTGTTTTAAAAGCAACTCTTGCACCTAATTATATATTCATCGTGAATGAAATTTTACCAAGAATAACGAAAAGATAGGAGTTATCATGAACACACTAGAACAAGTCAAACGATGGTTTATAGACCGTGATTTAGAAAATGGTGGACGACTAGACAAGCAGTCATTAAAACTTAGCGAAGAGTTCGGTGAGTTGTGCGCAGGCTATCTCAAGAAGAATGAGAAGCTGACCAAGGATAGCATTGGAGATTGCGCAGTCGTGATTGTCGGTCTGGGATTGTTGAGCAAAGTGGATTTGGATAGTATTTTTGAAGAGTCGAAGAATGTTAGAAAGAACGATATTATGACATCATTCGCGTACGCAAATACATGTATTAGCAACATTCAAACAGAACAACATCTGAAACTTATGACCTTACGTATAAAATCATTGACTCTATTGATTGGTCATCTAAAATCAATCAGCAAGTCGCTAGGTTATGATTTTGAAGAGTGTTTTGAACTGGCATACCAAGAAATCAAAGATCGCAAGGGTCGTTGGATTGATGGCAGCTTTGTGAAGGAGGAGGATTTGGCATGACACCAAAATTTAGAGTGTGGGATAGCGTAGAAAAGAAATTCGTAGAACATTTTTTTATCACAGATAACGGCTTGATTTGCAACATGGAAAAACCAACATCGGACTCCAAACTTCTTATTCCTATCGAAAAGTCAGAATTGATCCTCATGCAATCAACAGGACTCAAGGATAAGAACGGGGTGGAGATTTTCGAGGGGGATGTGGTTTCTAGGAATAGTGGAATGCCCAGCGTAGTCAAATTTGGTAAATGGATTTATGAGGAAGATTTTGGATATAAAATAAAAAATATCGGGTTTCACCTTAATTCTAGTTGTGATGATGATGAATGGTTTCAAGCTATGGACTATGAAGATATTCGCAAGAATTATGAAGTCATTGGCAATATCTACGAAAACCCAGAACTTTTGGAGGATAAGGAATGAACCCAGAAATAATTGACAACATCAACAAACCAAGCCACTACCAAGGTAGATATGGTATGGAATCTATCGATGCTTTAAGGAATTTCATGACACCAGAACAGCTGAAAGGCTTTTATCTTGGAAATGCCTTGAAGTATCAACTGCGATTTCAGAAGAAAAACGGTCTTGAAGACCTGAAGAAAGCCAGAAAGAACCTTGACTGGCTGATTGAGGAGATGGAACATGAGTGAATACGCTTTGTATCAAGGTGATGCATTCATAACATTGGGCACTCTTACTGAAATCAGCAAAGAAACAGGAATCGCTGAAAGGATGTTGAAGTATTACACTTTTGCATCTACACAAAGAAGAAATCCGAATGGTAGGGCAGTCGTAAAGATTGAGGTGGATGATGAATAGAGAAAACAAAAAATTCCCAGAACAATTACGGATGTGGCGGAAATCAAGGCGATTGACACAAACACAAGCTGGGAAAGTGCTCTGTGTTTCCGCAAACACGATTAGTAGTTGGGAAAGAGGCAAGGTACCGCCTGAACGTTTTAGAAAACGAATAGCTGAAGAGTTAGGAGTTGAGGAATCAATTTTATTCGATATAGTCCCCAAAGAGTTCAATACCATTTTGAAAACAAAACGGCTAGAGCGTGGACTGACTCAGAAAGAGTTAAGCGATAAGTTAGGCTATTCCGTTTCAACAATCAATAATTGGGAGAACGGTGCAAGTATTTTAGAGTTTGCCATCGAAGATATCTGTACGTTTTTTGGGATTGAGATCCAAGAAAGGAATTAAAAGTCAATGAACAAAAGAATTAAGAAAAAGATAGCTAAACGGCAGATACAAGAAAAGCAAGAAGAATTAGCCAAACAACTACGGAAGTTAAGTCCTGAAGAAATTGAAGATATAGCTAAAATGATTAACCAGGCATTTTCTAATATTCGCAAGGCTTTCTCTCAGATATTTGATAACTTGTTTACATTTTTTTAAAAACTTGGAGGTGGAAATTGAAAAAATTGAGCGACGAAGAACTCAAAACGTTAGACAGAGAACTTTTCAAATTTCAAAACATTCAACGCACAATAGACTTAAGAAGGCTAGAATTAGAAACCAGAAACCCAGATGCCCAAAATGGGCCTACTGTAGGAATAAGCAAGCCTACCGAAACTATCGCAATCAGAATCGCGGATGATCCGACTTTAAAATTTCTTGAAGGATTTAAAGGGATTATTAACAAACTACTGATCAATCTAGTTAATGAAGATAAGGAAATCTTTAATCTGCGCTGGAGATATCCTCAACTGAGATGGGAAGAAATAGCAGAACAGAAATTCATGAGCAAAGCTACAATCTATCGACGTAGAAGGATTATCCTAGAGCAGTACGCTATTTTGAAAGGTGAGTTGTAAATAAGATTGAGACAAAAGACATCTTGAAGTCTCACAAAAAAAGGTCTATTATGATAGCATGAACTTCTGAAAACAAAAACACAAATCACATGTTGGAGTCATCCTATTTTTTCCAGAAAAGTTGTTTAACAGAGGAACATCATGAGTCAGCAACCAGCTGGCTTTTTGTTTTGTAGAAAGGAGGCAGTTATGGAATTTGTATCACCGATAAAAGATAATGATGACATTCAAGCTATGAAAGATTATCTCAGAGAATGGAATGAGATGTATTATATGCTATTCATCACAGGTCTGAATACTGGTTTACGAGTCGGAGATATACTTACCTTGAAAGTTAAAGATGTCCAGGGATGGCACATCAAGCTGAGAGAACGGAAGACTGGCAAGCAGATAACAAGACGGATGACAAAAGAACTCAAGAAAGAAATGAGAAGATATGTCGAAGACAAACCATTTCATCATTTCTTATTCAAGAGTAGGCAAGGGAAAAATAAAGCAATCACTCGTGAGAGAGCCTATCAAATTATTCATGAGGCTGCTGAAGAGCTTGGCATTGATAATGTCGGCACACATACAATGCGCAAGACATTCGGCTATAAATATTACAACAAGACAAAGGACGTAGGGACATTACAGAAAATGTTCAATCACTCATCACCTGCAATAACCTTGAGATACATAGGGATAGAACAAGCAGAGCTTGATGATGCTTTACGGAACTTTGTCATTTAATTTTTTAGATATTACTTTCACATAATGAGTTAAGCATAAACTGAAAAAATGAAACTCTTTAAAACCCATGCTTAGTAAGGGTTTGAGATTTAGAGTGAGTTTAACAAAATATAAGATATGTGAAAGTGAGGGATAAAATTGGTATAGTTGAAGGATGGAACATTGAGATTATTTCTAGGATATCTAGTTGTTTATTTTTTTACCCTAATTATTTTAGTCATTTTTTTTGATCATACAAAAAGAGATGTATTAGACTTCCTTGCTGAAGGGCTGCGATTTATTTTTTTACCGTTCGTTTTTCTTTTTGTATTAGTCTATGATTTGATAAATAAAAGATGAGACAAAAGACATCTTGAAGTCTCACAAAAAAAGGTTTATTATGGTAGCATAGATTTCTTGTATGAGATGGGATAGGTCAAGAGCCTGTCCTTTTGTTTTGCAAAGGAGTATATATCATGTACAACAAACCAGTCAGACAGAGCTTGAAGACAAGGAAGTGGAACAAGTTCCGTGACAAGGTCATGAGACAACACGATTACCTTTGCCAAGAAAGTCTAAGATATGGGCAGTCAGTTCCAGCTGAAATGGTTCATCATATTTACCCAGTATCTGAGTATCCGGAACTTGAGTATGTATCTTGGAATTGTTTGCCGCTGACCAACCGCAAACATAATACGTTCCATGACCGCAACAACGATAAGATAATCGGAAATGGAATTTATTGGCAGAAGAAAAGAAAAAAAGAATTTTTAAATTTTTTCAAAAACAAAAATGAAAAATGAAAAAAATTTTTTATCCCCCCCACTTCAAAAAAATTTTTTCGAAGCCTCTGGGAACCGGTGAAGGGAACTTTTTCCAAGTCGGGGGCCTTCAAACAAAAAGGGGGTAAAAACTAAGCGATTTTGACGAAAGGAGGTAGTTTTTGGCTAAACCAATTACAGCGAAGTCGATTAAGTCAAAAGTAGTCAAGCAGATGAAAGACTTGGGCACTTATCGTAAAGAGTTCGAAATGATCATTGATATTTTTGCAGGAATGCTCTATCAGTATCAGAAACTTGCTCAAGATTATGCTGACATGGGTTATCCAGTAACAGACACCTACGTCAATAAGGCTGGTGCTGAAAATGAGCGCAAAGTTCCAATCTTGACAGCTATGGAAATTTTGAGGAAAGACATTCTCAGCTACTCTAATCAGTTGATGATGAATCCTAAGTCGCTCGGTGAGGTAGTAGAACAAGAGGGTGAGTCAGTTCTTACTGAGGTCCTGAAGTTCAAGAACGAAATCAAGAAGAAGCGAGTGACTGGCAATGGGTAATCTTGATAAAGCAAAAGAATACGCTCAACACGTCTTAACTCACCGAGAAGAACATTGCGAAGAGAACATTTTTGCTGCTGAACGTTTTTTCCGTGATTTAGAAAATCCAGCGTTTGAGATGGATGAGGATATGGTGGATTTTGTTATTCACTTTATCGAGAACGTGATAGTTCATCAGCAGGGCGATGATATGTTTGCGGTATCTATCCGTAACAAGCCATTACTCTTGCAACCTTGGCAACATTTTGTAGTTGTGAACCTGTTTGGATTTTACTATAAAGGGACGAATGAGCGCAGGTTCAAAGAAGCGCTTATTATGCTTGCTCGGAAGAATGGAAAGACCTCGTTTACTGCTGCAATTGCACTTGCTTATCAGATTCTGGACACGGATAGCGGTTCGAAATGCTATATCGTTGCTAACTCAGTCAAGCAAGCGATGGAAGCTTTTGGTTTTTTAAGGTTCAACGTTGAACGATGGAATGATAAGAACATTCGTATCAAGGACAATAACCAGGAACACTCTATTACTGCTAACTTTGGTGATGAGGGTTCTTTCTTTATCCAAGCTCTAGCGAATGATGAGAGCCGATTGGACTCTTTGAATGGGAATGTTATCATCTTGGACGAAGCTCATACTATGCGAAACAGTAAGAAGCATGGTCTTATGAAAAAAACAATGTCGGCATACCGTAACAGTATGCTTTTTGTTATCTCTACAGCTGGGGATATTCCTACTGGGTTCCTTGCTAACCGTCTGAAATACTGTCAAAAGGTGCTCAAGCAATTGGTCACTGATGATTCATTTTTCATCTTCATCTGCAAGGCTAATCAATCTGCTGATGGTGATGTAGTAGACTATCTGGACGAGAACATCCTCAAGATGGCTAATCCGTCATGGGGTGTCACGGTTTCGCTCAAGGCTCTCAAGGAAGAAGCAGAGCAGGCTATGAATGATCCTCAGACTCGAAACGAGTTTTTCAATAAGACCCTGAATATCTTCACTAACTCTATGAACGCTTATTTTAATCCTGATGAGTTCATTGCGTCGGATAGTTGCTACGATTGGAGTTTAGAAGAGCTGGCACGCTTGCCGATTCGTTGGTATGGTGGTGCGGACTTGTCAAGATTACATGACTTAACAGCAGCTGCTCTCTACGGTGTCTATAATGATGGTGAGAAAGATGTTGATATCTGTATCACACATGCTTTCTTTCCTCGGATTAATGCTCAGAAGAAGGCTAATGATGATGGGATTCCACTTTTTGGCTGGCAATCTGATGGCTGGCTGACGATGAGCAACACTCCTACCGTTCTCTATGATGATATCGTCAAATGGTTCATCAGTATGCGTGAGCGTGGATTTAAAATCCAAGCTGTGGGAATGGATAGGAAGTTTGGTCGTGAGTTTTTGGCCAAGATGAAAAAGGCTAAGTTCAAGATGATTGACCAACCTCAGTTATTCTATCTGAAATCTGAGGGGTTCAGACGGATTGAGTTCAAAGTCAAGAACAAGGAATTTTACTATCTTCATTCTGACGCTTATGAATACTGTGTGAGCAATGTTAGAGCGATTGAAAAGGTGGATGACGCTGTGCAATACGAAAAATTAGATGGAGACGGTGGTACTGCAAGGATTGACTTGTTTGATGCCAGCGTCTTTGCTTGTATACAGGCTCTTGCTAATCTTGGCAAGGGTGGCGATGTGATGAGATTCTTTGATTAGAGAGAAAGGAGGTGAGGAAACATGGGTATTTTTGAAAAGTTTTGGAAACGAAACAAGCCAAGTAAGCCAATCAACATGCTGAGTCATTCAGATTTAGGGTTGTCAAACCTGATGGATTCGTATGTACCTTTGGCCAGAAATCCAGATGTGGTGACAGCGGTTAATAAGATTGCTGATTTGGTCTCTAATATGACCATCCACTTGATGGAAAATACAGATAAAGGTGATATCAGAATCCGTGATGGGCTTGCTAGAAAGATTGACATCAATCCCTGCGAACATATGACAAGGAAGTCATGGATTTTCAAGATTGTGCGCGATTTGCTTCTATACGGCGATGGAAATTCTGTCTTACATGTGGAATATGAACCTGTTACGGATTATATTTCTAATTTAAGACCATTTCCGATGAGAGAGGTTTCATTCCAAACAGATAAGGATTCCTATGTAATCTCATTTAGGGGTGAAGAGTATTCCCCTGATGAAGTAGTCCACTTTGTCATCAATCCAGATCCAGATATTCCATACATTGGTACTGGTTTTAGGGTGACGTTGACAGATGTGGTTCAAAGTTTGAACATGGCTACGAAGACTAAAAAAAGCTTTATGAACGGTAAGAACATTCCTAGTCTTATCGTTAAAGTAGACTCGTCCAGTGCTGAACTAGATTCGGAGCAAGGGCGTGAGCGTATCGCTGAGAAGTATTTAAGTACTAGCAGGGTTGGCGCTCCATGGATTGTTCCAGAGGCATTGCTGGACATCCAGCAGGTAAAACCGCTTAGTCTAACGGATATCGCTTTAAACGAGTCTGTGGAATTAGATAAAAGAACCGTTGCAGGGCTATTAGGAGTACCTGCTTTTATTTTGGGCGTGGGAGAGTTCAACAAGACAGAGTATAACAACTTTGTAAATACGACTGTCATGAGTATCGCTACTACCATAACCCAAACTCTAACAAGGGACTTGTTGGTATCCAGCAATCGTTATTTTAAGCTAAATCCTCGTTCACTCTTCTCTTACAACATTACGGAGTTGTCTGCTGTTGCTCAACAAATGGCAAACAGTGCTGCAATGCGTCGTAATGAGTGGAGGGATTGGCTAGGGATGGCTCCTGATCCTGAGATGGAAGAGTTGATTGTTCTTGAAAACTTTCTCCCTCAAGAGAAACTAGGAGATCAAAACAAACTGAAAGGAGGTGAGGAAGAGAATGCAGAAACGGAATAGTTATCGTGCCACTCAATTTCAAACGAGGGAAGAAGACTCTGGTGATTTGATTTTGAGTGGCTACTTTATCAAGTTTGACGAGGAGACGGAATTGTGGCCAGGCTACTGTGAAGTTATCAAGCGTGCTGGAGTTGAAAAAGCTATCACAGACGCTGATATCAGAGCTTTATTTAACCACGATGATAGTCTTGTTCTCGGTCGAACAGGTAACGGAACTCTGACACTGGGTGTTGATGATGTTGGTCTTTTTGGGGATATCATCATTAACAAGGATGATCCTCAAGCGGTTGGAGCCTATGCCCGTGTCAAGCGTGGAGATGTTATCGGATGTAGCTTTGGCTTTATCCCGATAAAAATCGAAACAGAGGAACGTGAAGATGGTTCGTATCTGGACACTGTCTTAGAACTAGAAATCTTTGAAGTGAGCCCATGTACTTTCCCAGCCTATCCACAAACGGAAATTGCTGCACGACAAAAAGACTTTGAAAGTCAGAGTCGTGCTAATCGTGAAGCGCTAGATAAGCGCAAGAAAGAAATTAAGGAGAAATTTAAGCTATGAATAAGGCGTTAATCTTTGGTGCTCGTATGCGAGCAAAAGCAACTAAGGTAGTTGAGTTGGAAGAAACTATCGAAGAATTGAACAAACGTTCGGTTGTTGAGTTAGAAAAGTTGGATCGTGCTGAAACTGATGAAGAAGTTTCAGCAGTTGAAAAGACTGTGGACGGTCTTCAAAAGGAAATTGAAGAAAAAGAAGTTGAAAAAGCGCAGTTGGAAAAAGAAATTGAAGAGTTGGAAAAACAAATCGAGGAGCAAAATCGAAAAGCACCAACACCAGGTAAAACTGAGAAACGAGGAGGCAAAACATTGGAACAACGCGAAGCATTTAATCACTACCTTCGAACAAAAGAAGTGCGTGCTGATGGTCTCAAATCCGCTGAAGGGGAAGCAATCATCCCTGTTGAATTGATGACGCCTAAAGAAGCGAAACAAGACAAGACAGATTTGACTTCATTGGTCAACATCGTTAATGTCAAGAATGCAAGCGGTAAATGGGCAGTTGTAAAATTGACTGATCAAACAATGAACACTGTTGAAGAGTTGGAAGAAAACCCTGAATTGGCTAAACCAACCTTTACAAAGGTGAACTATGAAATCAAAACACGTCGTGGTCATTTGCCAGTATCTCAAGAATTGATTGATGACGCTGACTACGATGTCATGGGATTAGTTGCTAAACAAGCTAAGAACCAAGAACGTATTACTAAGAATAAAGAGATCGCTAAAGTTCTCAAGACAGCTACAGCTAAAAGCGCAGCTGGTTTGGACGGCTTGAAAGATATTCTCAACGTGGAATTGAAACCGTACTACGATGCAACTATTGTATGTACCCAATCTATGTTCGCTGCTCTTGATAAAATCAAGGACAAGGACGGTCGCTATATGCTCCAAACAGATATCACATCTCCAACTGGCTACAAGTTCGCTGGTCGTGTAATCGATGTTTATCCTGATAACATCATTGGAGATGCCAAAGGTGAGATGAAAGCCTTCATCGGTGACGTTGGAGAGTTTGCGACATTGTTTGACCGTGCTCAGACAACTGTCAAATGGCAAGATGATAAAATCTACGGTCAGTATTTGGCAACTGCTAATCGTTTTGATGTAGTCAAGGTAGATAGCGATGCAGGATTTTATGTGACCTATACAGATGCTGTTTTGTAAGGAGGTAGTAAATGGTATATAAGGTAATCCGTCCTTTTAAGGACTTACGAGACCCAAAGAAACATTGCTATGAGGTTGGGGATAATTACCCTAGAGCTAAGCACAAACTTGATAAAGAGTTTGCGGAGACTCTGCTAAATGGGGCAAATAGTGCAGGATCTATTTTTTTGATGAATGTAGAAGATAAGGATATGTCGAAAGATGACACATTAACTACAGAAGTAGAAAAGGAAGAAACAAAGGTAGTAGATGTGAAAACTGAAGAGGGAGACGAGGAGTAGTTATGGACAATGCTCAATTATTAGAATTGCTTAAGCTAAAATTGGGTATAGCAACAAAACTACGCGATAAGCCCTTGGAGAAAATCATCGAATCTGTCAAAACAGAACTGGAAGATAACTTAGGAGTTCTACTTGACTTAGACAGCCCAGAAGACCAAATGTTTGTAGTTGATTTTGCAGCCTTTCGCTATGAGGGTGGGGTGGATATGCCACGCCACCTTTTATGGCGATTGCATAATTTGAAATTGAGGTAAGTCATGGCGTGGAACAATGAAATTACACTAATTTCTAAGATTAAAACAGGACTAGATAAATTACACCAACCTCTATTTGAAGAAAAGCGGTTGACTATTTTATGTCGTAAGCGTTCCATTGCTCGTTCTGAATTTTATCAGGCTAGCCAGGTTGGACTTAGACCAAGACTTATCCTTGATATTCATAGCTTTGAGTATAACAACGAGGAAGAAGCGGAATTTAATGGGAAACGGTATCGTATTCTCAAAACATTTCCGATTGGTTTAGAAATTCTGGAGTTGACCTTGATGGAGGAATTGCCATGAGTTCAACAGGTGACCTTTCAGCAGAAATCGCTAAAGCACTGAGCGAATATTCTAGTGAGTTAGAAGATGAGATTGACGCTATCGCACAAGAGTTAGGTGATGAAGCTGTTGCGACTTTGAAAGCGACAAGCCCAAAGAATAAAGGAAAGTATGGAAGAGGATGGCGTCTTAAGAAAAACGCAAAAGGCTCATACGTAATCCATAATGCTACAAGACCTCAATTGACTCACCTACTTGAAAATGACCATGTCTTAAGGAATGGAGGTCGCAGTCGTGCTATTCCTCATATCCAACCTGTAGAAGAAAAGCTAATCAATTCCTTTGAACGGAAAGTGAAGGAGGCTATTCAAAAATGAAATTATCTGACCTTGTCGATATTCTAAGTCAAGCGAATCTACCTATAGCCTATCGTGCATTTGAAATTGGACACGTTCCTCAAACACCTTACCTTATCTACTTTGAATCACATCCAGATATCAAGAGAGCAGACAACGAACAGAAATACCAGATTAAATCTGTGACTGTAGAGCTTATCTTTGAACGTAAAGACGAAGATTTGGAAGAGATCTTGGAAGAGTTGTTGTCTAAACATCAACTTGTTTTTGAGGTATCAGAAGAAAGCTATATCCCAACAGAAAGGCTATCTGTCAAGCCTTATACTGTTTATTTGTACTAAAGGAGAAGAAGATGACAAAAACAGAAAATACAGTAACCTATGGATTGAAAAACGTGCATATCGCACCAATCGAAAGTATCAACAGTGAGACAAAAGTCATTAGCTACGGGCAAATTTTCCGTTTCCCTGGAGCTATGAACTTGGAGTTAGAACCAAAAGGAGAATCGAAAGCAATCCAAGCAGACGATGTGGACTACCACTTCATGAACTCAAACGAAGGATATGAAGGGAAATTGAAAGTGCCGCATATCACGGAAGAGTTTGCGACGAAAATTCTAGGAGAACTCAAGGATGAGCAAACAGGAGTATTGACTGAAAAAGGCGATGCTTCAACTAAACCGTTTGCTATTATGTTTGAATTTTCAGGAGATAAAAATAAGACTCGTTACGTTATCTACTACTGCTCTGCTAGTCGTCCATCAAACGGCTCTGGTACTAAGAGTGGAACAACTGTCAATGAACGTGAACTTAGCTTTAAGGGTTCACCACGTCCGCTTGATAGCGTAGTGAAACGTTCGATTACGTCTGCAGACAAGAAAGAAGTGTATGACGCTTGGTTTACTAGCGTTTATGAGCCAACATCTCTAGGATAAGGAGTAAAGAATGCGTCGAAGTATTAAAATCAGCAATAAGCGCTATGAGCTTGCAACAAATGCCTATACTCCAATCGCTTACAAGAACGAGTTTGGGCAGGATTTTTTCAAGGACCTTTTAGGACTTTTGAAAAATAAGCAATTGGTAGCTCAATTGAACCAATTGGAAAAAGGTAATGATTTGGTAGCGGAAAGTGTCGATTTATCTCTTTTAGAAGATTTTGATATTACCTTTTTCTATCGTCTATTTTGGGTATTTGCTAAATCTGGCAATCCTAAAATTAAACCGTTTGATGATTTCTTTATGGAGATGGAAGAATTTCCTCTTGACGAAGTTTGTCCGCTAATGATGGAAATGTTGAATACGGTACTACAAACAAAAAAGAAACAGACACATCAGAAACAGCAAGTGAAGAAGCCTTCACGGTAGAATCTTATCTATCTTGTTGCAAGGAAACTGGCTTATCTATCGATGATCTCAAGAACATTTCTATCGGAATGGCTTTGGATTATCAGACAGATTATGTTAACTTGCGTAGCGAAAACAAAACGGGTAGTCGGAAGGCTACCCAAGCTGATTTTGATGCATTTTAGAGAAAAAGTGAGTGCTGAGAGAGCGATTGTGAGGACAAGTTCCTTGAGTTGGCTAGTGTTCTGGTCATAGAAATCCTCTCAGCCGCTCCTTATTTTTTAAGGAAAGGAGGAAATATGGCAGGAAATATCAAAGGGATAAAAATTGAAATTGATGGCGATACCCAGCCCTTACAAAAAGCGTTAAAAGGTGTCAATCAAGAGTCTGCTAACGCAACAAAAGAGCTGAAACAAATTGATAAGGCTTTAAAGTTTGATACTGGGAATGTTACTTTACTAACCCAAAAACAAGAAGTCTTACAGAAGCAAGTTGGAACCACTCGGGAAAAACTAGAAACCTTAAGACAAGCTCAATCTCAAGTTGAAGAACAGTTCAAAAAAGGAGATATTGGCGCAGATCAGTATCGTGCTTTCCAGCGTGAAGTAGAAGTGACTCAAAATGTCCTAAAAGGATATGAGGGAAAACTAGCTAGTGTCAATCAAGCTCTTGAGGGTAATGGGAATGCAACCAAGAATAACCAAACCCAACTGAAAGAATTGCAGAATGAACAAAAACTACTTGCCAGTGAATCTGAAAAAGTTGTCAGTTCATTTAAACTGCAGGAAAGCCAGATGGGTGCCAACGCTAGCGAAGCTGACAAGTTAGCACTGGCTGAAAAGAAGATTGGTGCACAGTCCGAAATTGTCGCTAGTCAAATTGAAAACCTTGAGAAACAGTTAAGTCTAACAAAAGAACAGTATGGTGAAAACTCAGCTGAAGCTAACAAGATGGAAGCGGAGCTGAATCAAGCTAAGACCGCTTACGCTGATCTTGGTCAGGAAATGGAAAAACTAGCCAGCAGTGGGAAACAAGCTGGAGATAGTCTCGGAGAGACTAACAACCTCTTGAAAGCTGAGTTACTAAACCAATTTTCTGAAAAGCTATCTGAGATAAGTCAAAAACTAGTTGATTTTGGGAAAAATGCTCTGGAAGCCTTTCGTCAAGTAGATGAAGGTATGGATATCATTGTTACTAAAACTGGCGCGACTGGGGATGGCTTGAAAGAAATGCAAGATATTGCTTCAGGCATCGCAACAACAATTCCAACAGATTTTAGTAAGGCTGGCGAAGCGGTCGGCGAAGTCAACACGCAATTTGGATTGACAGGCGATGCTCTTAAAGATGCCTCCATAGAAATGATAAAATTCGCTGAAATAAATGGATCTGATGTTACAAATTCAACTATTTCATCCCGGAAAGCCATAGAAGCGTATGGGCTTGGTGTTCAAGATCTCTCTACAGTTCTTGATAGCACTACCTATGTTGCACAGTTGACCGGCGTATCAGTAGATGACCTTATGAAGAAGGCTATAGAGGGCGCACCACAGATTAAGATGTTAGGGCTTAGTTTTGATGAGGGGGTTTCTCTTTTAGGCCAGTTCGAAACAAGCGGTATTGATGCTTCAGCAGCTTTGTCAGGGATGACTAAAGCTGCTGGAAGTTATGCAAAGGAAGGCAAGACTTTAAAACAAGGTTTAACAGAAACTATCGAAAAAATCAAAAATACAAGTAATGAGACAGAAGCCATGGGACTTGCTATGGAGATTTTTGGATCAAAAAAAGCACCTCAAATGATTGATGCAATTAAACGGGGTGCTTTTGATTTTACAACTTTTGCTGGGACAGCTGAGAATGCCGCTGGAACAGTTAGCACCACTTTTGAAGACACATTAGATCCAATTGATAAATTCACGACAGCTCAAAATTCAGTTACTTTGGCTATGTCTGAACTTGGTGCTTCGATTGCTGAAGTACTAGCGCCAGTATTTGAAATGCTGGGGAATATTGTCAAGCAAGTAGCTGAATGGTTCAGCGGATTACCTGGTCCGATTAAAGAATTTATAGTAATTATAGGAGCTGTGGTTACCGCTGTAGGAGTTTTAGCGCCTATATTCTTTTCTCTGCAAGCTATATTTACAACATCGATAGGGGCAATGATCACTGCCGCTTTACCAATCATTGGAATAGTAGCAGGTATTGTAGCTGCTATTTCAGCAGTTGTTATTGTCTTGAAATACTTATGGGAAACGAATGAAGGATTCCGCAACGCTGTCACAGCTGTGTGGGAGGCTATTTCATCTGTCATCAATACTGTTGTAGGTGAAATTTCAAATTTCATCATGAGTATTTTTGGAACTGTTGTAACTTGGTGGACTGAAAACCAAGAGCTAATCCGTTCTATTACGGACGCAGTCTGGACTGGCATTTCCGCTATCATTAGCGCTGTTATGACTGTTCTAGGTCCACTTATAGAAGGAGGATGGAACACCATTCAGACTATCACGTCTACAGTTTGGGAAGTGATTAAAACGGTAGTTGAAACAGCTATCAACGTTGTTTTGGGTATTATCAAGGCAGTGATGCAGATCCTTACTGGTGACTGGTCGGGCGCTTGGGAAACCATCAAGAGTGTTGGAGAAACAATCTGGAATGGGATTGCAAGTGTCATTGGGACTATCTTTAATGGCATAGCGCAGGTATTGTCTAACATCTGGAACACCATATCAACGGTTGCTTCAAATGTTTGGAACGGCATCAAGTCCACTCTTTCAGGAATATTTGATGGTATTTCAAGCTCAGTCTCAAGTGTCTTTAACGGTATAAGAGATACGATTAGCAACATTTGGAATGGTATCAAGTCAACTGCAAGCAGTGTCTGGAATGGCATTAAAGATACAATCGGCAATGCTATTAACGGGGCTAAGGATTTAGTTGGTCGTGCAATTGAAGCTATTAAGGGATTCTTTAACTTTGAATTTAGATGGCCTCATATCCCTCTACCACACTTTAGTATTTCAGGCTCTCTCAACCCAGTTGACTGGTTGAGTAACGGGTTGCCAAGTATTGGCGTAGAGTGGTATGCCAAGGGCGGTATCTTGACCAAGCCGACTGTTTTCGGTTCAAATGGAAATAGCTTGATGGTTGGTGGAGAAGCTGGAAATGAGGCTGTCTTACCACTGAACGAAAGAACCTTGGGAGCTATCGGTCGTGGAATCGCTCAAACAATGGGAGGTCTGTCTCCTGTTATCAATGTCAGCATTAGTGGAAATAACATCAGTGAAGAGATGGATATCAATCGTATTGCTGACGTTGTCGCTCAAAAGATTGCGGATGAACTGCAAAGGAAAACACAACTTAGAGGAGGAATTGCATGATCAAACATAATGAATTAGTGATTGATGGTGTAGCCACCTCCTCTTTTTCTTTTGACGTCATTGTAGAAGAAGCGCCATCCATCGTGATTGCCAATAGTAAGACAAAACTATGGGAGCATGACGGGATTAGCGGAGCCATCCTACAAACCAATCATCATAGAGAGATGGTTGAGAAATCCTACACGCTTCACTTAGTCAAACCAAAAGAAGAGGACTTGAACCGTTTCTTGGCTCTCTTTGCCAGAGAGAACTTTTGGCTTGAAAGCGAACGTGTCAAGACTACTAAGATGTGGTGTTACAAGGTAAAGATTTCTGAGACTACTAGAAATCGTGCAGGATATTATGCGCTCAAAGTCACATTTGAGTGTCATCCTACAAAATTTTTCAAAGTCACAGACAATCAGACCTTTTCAAGAAGCGGAACTTTAAGAACCAAGGGCTCTGCTTTAGCTTTCCCGACAATTACCTTAACTGGTCAAAGTACGACAGAGGTTAGTTTCACAGTGGACAGGCAGGTCATTCGCTTAGAAAGACTGTCTGGAAGAGCTATCATGGTAAATAACCCTAACAATCCTAGTTTCTTGGACGGAACAGGTTCCAGAATTAAGTGGACAGGGGATTTTATCACGATTGACCCTATCAAGAAACAAGATGTTGGGATTGTCTTGGGTGCTGGTATTAGTTCCATGACGATTGAGACAGTTTGGGGGTGGGCGTAATGTTATATTTGCTTGAAAGTGATACTCGTAATGTTAAATGGAACGGTATTCCACTGCATGAAGCGACTTCAGCAGTCATAAAAGAGCAAATGAACGGGGATTTCATCCTTACTGTTCGCTACCCTATCACGGACTCTGAGATTTATCAGCTTTTCCGTGAGGATATGTTGATAAAGGCGCCAGCGCCTGTGATTGGACCTCAGCTGTTCCGTATCAAGAAGCCAGTAGAGAATGATGATCATTTAGAAATCACTGCTTATCATATCACTGATGATGTCATGCAGCGGTCTATCAATCCTCTGTCTGTCAACAAGCAGAGTTGTTGGCAGGCTCTTTCTCAATTGGTACAAGTTGCTAAGTCTCCTATCAATGATTTTTCATTTACCAGTGATATCACGGACAGGCGCACCATAAACACGAAAGAAGTAGAAACACTCTACAGCGTGTTAATGGATGGCGCTCACTCAATTGTGGGAACATGGGAAGGAGAGATGGTTCGGGATAATTTCGCTATCTCAATCAAGCGAAATAGAGGAGAGGACAGAGGTGTTATCATCTCTACTCACAAAAACTTAAAATCCTATCAACGAACCAAAAACTCACAAAATGTTATTACTCGGATCCATGCCAAGTCTACTTTTAAGGCAGAAGGAGCAGAAGAAGACACAACGATTGCCGTAACGGTTGATAGTCCCTTAATTGGTGCCTACCCTTACATCAACGAAAGAAGTTATACCAATAATAACATTCAGACCGTTGATGAGTTGACAAAGTGGGCTAGCGCTAAATTTACTAACGAACACATAGATAAGGCTACAGATGCCATCAAGATAGAAGCATATGAACTTGATGGGCAAACTGTTCACATGGGCGATACAGTAAACCTGAAAAGTTATAAGCACAATGTAGACGTTTATAAGAAAGCAATTGCCTATGAGTATGACTGTTTAGCAAACAACGGCCAAGGAGCCTATCTGACCATTACCTTTGACGATAAAGTGAAATCAGGAGGAAATGGTGGCGGAGTATCAGCAGTAGCAAATGCAATCTTGGACAAACAAGAGACACAATTTGACATTATGCTTGAGCGTGCGATCGCAAACGCTGACCGTGCTTTTGATGCTGAATTTGCCAAGCGTGAGAAAGCTATCACGGATGCCATCGAGCAGTACAAGGCTAAGGCGGAAGAATTTGGCGCTAAAATCCACGAGGAAATGGAGAAAGAGCGTCCTGAGTTCGTGAAGCGAATCCGTGAGGAGCTGATGAGTGGTGCGGACTCAATCGCTGAACTAAGCAAGAAACTGGAACAGGTCAGTGAAACTGCAAGGGTCAATGCTAGCCTGATTGGCGGTGACGGGAATACCCAGTACAACAAGAATCGCCTCAAAGGTGGCACGGCTAAGAAAATTAGCTATGGAACGGATTTCGTAGAGGTCGGACACAATGGAGAGGGTTTTGAACTAGGGAAGCAGTACGTCATCAGCTGGTCAGCAACCTGCACGCCTTATGGGAAGACAGACGTGACTGTTGTAGTCAATAAGAATCTATTTTATGGTGGACACGTTCATCTTGCGCCTGCAAATACAGTCATGCCAGTGATTGACAAAGACCTGACCCAGAAAGAGGAGCAGGTCTTGGCGGTCTACTACGGTGCCTATCGTCTGACTTTCTCAGGGGACTGGTATCAGAACGTAGAGCAGTCTGTGACGATTGATAATCAGACAAGACGGATTGAACTAGCGCCAGTCTACAAGACGGTTGCTGATGGACAAAATGCAAGATATGAGGGAAGTTGGAGCGAGAGTCCAACTTTTATTTTTGACGGAGGTAGAACATGACGGAGACAATCCCAGTAAGGGTACAGCACAAGCGCATGTCAGCGAGTGATTGGGCAAGTAGCACTCTGGTCTTACTTGATGGCGAGTTAGGTATCGAGAGCGATACAGGCAAGGTCAAGGTCGGAAATGGCCGTGACCGATTTTCAGTTCTTCAATATCTAACAGGACCAAAAGGTGACCGTGGAGAACGTGGGGAAACAGGACCACGAGGAGCGGACGGTGTTATGCGGTTCGAGAACCTGACAACCCAGCAGAGAGAGGGGTTGCGAGGCGATAACGGTCATAGCTTAAATGCGAATGTTCGTATCGAGGGAAGTTACAGAAACGGTGCGACTAGTCAGTTGAATTTGATCGCGGACGTCTACTATGACGGAACACGGTTAACCAGTGGCTATACTGTTGATTATTACTACAGAGGTTTTGGGAATAACAACTGGCAAAGTTTGCTGAGCCAAACGCCTGATGCAAATGGAAAGTTTGGCCAGTGGAATGCTTCTCAGCGTTCTGGAGGTTGGTTTGAGGTCTACATCGTTGTAACGCACAACGGCATTAAAGCAGCTGCTAGCACACGGCTTGACAATGTTAGTGACGGTGCAAGAGGGGCGAATGGTGCAACGGGTCCAGCAGGACCGGCAGGAGCTAGAGGACGTGACGGAGCGCCCGGTCAAAACATCATCAACCAGAATGGTGGGCAACCAATGAAATATTGGTCTGGTACAAGGTCTCAATATGATGCGATTCCTAACAAGGATAGTAATACTATCTACGATATTTTTAGTCAATAGGAGGTAGTATGGCTAGAGAAGGAATTTATGTAGGTGGTAAGGAAGTTGTTGAAAGATATATAGGAGATAAGCTAATCTGGAAAAAATACAGATTTCGAATTGTAAATGCTTTGTCATTGACTATATCAAATATTAACTATCAGTCAGCTGCTTTAGATTGCCGTACTCGATTCTTGTACCGATATGAAGGATTAAAATCAGGGTACTACTATTTGAGAATAGAAGAAAAGTTTGTTAAGGTATATGCTTATAATTTATCAACACCTAGTCCATCTTTTATGTTTTTACTAGGTCAAAACGAAGATGCAGGAGTAGATGAATCAAGCAAGCGTCAAGCTTTATCTGATTTGACACGAAACTGGTTTAGAGATGATTATAAAGATATTGTTTTATATGACAGAATGAGGTAACACATGGACATAACCATTCAAAACGTCCGTTTGCCTGCTCTTGAGCAGAACGGGCGGTATTATAAGGTCTTTCAGCCACGGACACGAGATGAGCTGCTGAAACTGCACCACATGGGTTGTGTGGGTGACACGGTGCTGACGGATATTCAGCTGGAGCAGGGGGATTTTCCTACAAGCTTTGTAGAACCTACCATCACGCAACGTACCCTGTCAGGTCTCTTCAAGGATATGCGTTCTATTGAACTGGAATTGAGAGACCCAAACAGCACTCTCTGGGGCAAAATCCAGCAGAACAACCAAGGGGCGCTGACCCAGTTCTTTGATGAGAATATCAAGAGTGCCATCGCTCAGACTGCCAAAGAAATCAGGCAGGAAGTGCGAGACGCTGCTAACAGTGCGAGGGTACAAGTGACGCCTGAAGGTGTGACAATTGGAGCTACTACCTTAACGGGTGAGCAGTTAGCTTCTACTATTTCCGCAAGTCCAAGAGGCGTTGATATCATCGCTCCACACGTTCGAGTACAGTCAGATATGTTGGTAGATGGTGCTGTAACAGCTAGGAAGATGGCCGCTGGTTCTGTCACTGCTGAACATATCCAAGCTGGGGCTATTACAGGCGATAAAATCAGCGTAGATGATGCCTTGATTCGGAATCTGACCGCTAGAGATGCCTTGATTGACAAGCTGACATCTAAACGTATCTTTGCGACTAAGATTGAATCTGTTGTATCTAGCTCAACCTTCCTACAAGCCTATCAGGGTGAAATTGGAGGTTTCACCATTGGTCGTTTTGACCAAGGAAGAGGTCGCTGGATTTCTGGTATCAACCAATTCTCAGTTGGTATGGGAAACGGCGAAGGCGGAAGTTATAATGGGGAGAATACTGCTTTTTGGGCTAATTGGGGCTATAGTTGGGATAGACCTGGGCCTAATGCTTGGTATGTAACAACATCAGGGAATATGTATTGCAGAAACGGAGCAGACTTTCACGGTAAAACGGATTTTTCCCAAACATCAAATGCTAACTTTTATGGCGGAGTGCATTTTGAAAAATCTCCTTTTTTCAAAAACGGAATTGAAATGGGGAATAAGGACATTTATGGAGAAGGTGGCAATCCAGCTGGAGGTAGGAATAGAACCGTTTGGTGGAACCAACTTACTACTGGGCTTTTTCGTGAAAAAGCTGGTATCACTTCGAGTTCAGATAGGCGCTTGAAAGAAAATATTAAAGAGAGTCCAGTTAATGCCTTGGATAAAATCCAAGCATTGAACATGGTCTCTTTTGATTTCATCGAGAGCCAGAAACACGAAGAGGTTGGTTTGATTGCGCAGGAAGCCCAGAAGGTAGTCCCTCATGCAGTTGAAACAGATGAAGTAACATCTTATCTGTCTATCAACTATTCAAAGTTCGTCCCCTACTTGCTGAAGGCTGTCCAAGAACTAGACCAGAAAATCAAAGAAATGGAGAACACACATGGATAACAACACAATCGATAAGCTAGTAGCTGAGTCGCTCGCTAACCGCTTGAGAGAAAGTGAATTGAATTGTGCGCATTTAGAAGCGCACTATACGCTGGCTTTAGCTGAATTGCAGGCCTTTAAGGCGGTGCTGGAATATGAACCAGCCCTCAAAGAACTATTTGACGAAACGCAAGCAAAAATGAAAGGAGCTAACAAATGAGCTATGAACTTGCAATCAAGCCCTACTTGAAAGGTGGGGAAAATGTAACAGTTGTCGCCATCAAGATGGAAAACAAGGGGCGCTATTCTTATGAGCAGTGCGAATTGCTAGGTAACCACACACAGGATAGTGAGGACGCCCTTATCCAAGCGGTTTTGGAATTGGTTCGCACCGAACTTGACCCAACAAGCGCTATTGTCAAAAACCAAGAACAGTTGGCTAAAACAACGGAAGCGCTGGAGAAAGCCAACCAGCTCATGGATGGCATGCAGAAGGTCAATCTCCAGAACGCTCAGGATATTGAGGATATCTTAGCGCGATTGGAAGAGCTGGAAGCTCAAGGAGAGCCTGACCAGGCAGAGAAAGAGGAGGCAGGAGAGAACGACTCTCAGGCTACGGACACAGAAAACCAAGCTGATGAAGCAGAACCAGCCCCAGCGCAGCCAACTACTGAACAACCAGTAGCAGAAGCACCTACACAACCAACCCCAGCGGTAGAAGATAAGAAAGAAAGCGAGAAAGAAGATGACATTTCTGAAACGACAAACCAAGAGAGCCCTAGTGAAGACAATGGAGGTAGCAGCAATGAGTAAGATTACACTAGACCAAGCAAAAATCGATATGTACATCAACCTACTGGAACGTGAAGCAGTTGATTTTTCATGGGTACATAAACGCTGGAAAGACCGTGTGCGCAAGGAATTGAAGCGACGTGGTTTGAGCCATCTGGCAGGCTAGCGAGGTGCTTATGGACGTCTTACAATCAATAGAGCATTTCTTCATGAACGTGCTATCAGCAGCTTCACCGATTATTATAGCTTGGCTCAGCTACAAATTGCCGAAGAAATCAAAGGAACAGACAGACCAAATCATTTCAGAGTTGAGCGAAGTCAAGAAACAGATCAAAGATGTCCAGACTACCGCTAAAGATAGCAATTCTAAAATCGATGAAGTACAAGAGAAGTTGAAAGTACACGATGAGGCGCATCTAAATACCATGAAGTTGCGCCTTGACCGTGATATGCGACGGGCTATTCGTAGAGGGTTCACTTCAAAAGACGAATTTTCCCTAGTGGAAAGTCTGCACAAAAGCTACAAGGCTTTAGGAGGTAATGGCTACATAGACCGCTTATTCAGCGATTTTGGGAAATTGGAGATTAAGGAAGACATCTTAGTAGATGATTAGAAAGAGGTGCAGAATGGTCTGTAATCTCAATATGACCAATTTGCGGCAAATTGACGGTGGTCACCTGATTAAGCAAGGGGACTTAGCTTCCACCTTTGGTTTTGCCCTCTTAGACGAAGACTACCAAGTCATCTCCTCTCTGGAAGGGGAGGAGGCGCTGATCAGTCTGACCAAGGAGGGCTACCAGTGGAAGAAGCAGGTAGCTGTTACCAGTCAAGGTGTGAGTTTTCATCTGGACGCTATCTTGCCCATTGGGAGTTATCGCTTGGAAATCACGGCTGGAGGCTATGTTTTCCCCAGTGATAAATCTGTCCATATCCAGATAGTCGCCTCAGATAAGGAATTGGTCACAGAAGAAGTCCATGCTTTAAAAGAGCTGGATATTGCAAAAGAAGTCGAAAAACAGCTTGCAGGTAGAACTGTAGGCGAGAGCCCAGTAGGTCAGGAATTGCCAGACCTACTCTTTTATTACAATTTAGGAAAGGTGTAACACAAAATGGATACTACAAAATTAACAGCATTTGCGCAGGCATTGGGGGAAGATAACAAAAAGGTAAACGAAGAGCTGAAAACGAAAGTCAGCACGTCTGACATGAACCAAGCTATCTCTCAAGCTAAATCCGAGGTTAAGGCTGAAATCTTGGGCGAGGGAACGCCTGAAAATCTTGACACACTGAAAGAAATCGCGGAAAAAATCACAAGTATGGGACAAGATGAAAATAGCGCACTTCTTGGCAAAGTAACTGAAGTCAGCGGACGTGTAGACCAGATTGCCAATGTTGATTTGGTCGCAACTTATAACGCAGCGAAAGCGTGAGTGCTATGAGTAACCTTGAAAATCTAGCAAGAGCAATCGGTGAGGATGTCAAGGCGATCAAAGAAGACTCAGAGCTAAAGGATAGGGAGGTTCAGGAAAGACTGGACTCTCTTGAGAGTAGACCGAGAGTCAATCCAGAAACCCTCGTTACAAAAGCGGAGCTGGAAGAGAAAGGCTACTTGACCTCCCACCAAGACTTGTCTACTTACACTCAAAAATGGGAGTTGTACAATGATATCCCCATCAAGGCTAGGATTTCCGCCTTGGAAAATCGCCCGTCATTTGACAATCTGACCTCCAGCCAGAGAGAAAGCTTAAAAGGGGAAAATGGGCATAGTTTGAATGCCAGCGTTCGTATTGAGGGTTCTTATAAGAATGGCTCTACTAGCCAATTGAATCTGTTTGCGGATGTATTCTACGATGGCGAAGCAGTCACGAGTGGCTATACTCTTGATTATTACTACCGTGGTTTTGGGAATAATAGCTGGGGTGTTTTGAGAAATCAAACGCCTGATGCAAATGGTAAATTTGGCCAGTGGAACGCTACTCAGCGCTCTGGTGGCTGGTTTGAAGTCCGTATTGAAGTGAATTACAGAGGTTTAAAAGCCTCTGCTTTCACTCATTTGGATAATATCAACGATGGCGAACGAGGCGCTGCAGGAGAACGTGGTCCGCAGGGTGTCCAAGGCGAAAGAGGGCAACAAGGACTGCAGGGCATTCAAGGGCCTAGAGGAGCAGATGGTGCGCCCGGCCAAAACATCATCAACCAAAACGGTGGGCAAGCCTTGAAATATTGGGTTGGTACAAAGGCTCAATATGAAGCTATCAGAACGAAAGACCCCAATACTATCTATGATGTGTATGAACCAAAATAGAAAGGAAACAACACATGACACAATTTAATGAATTTATTATCGCTTTTGCGACAGGCTTTTTAGC